>CAIPBW010000412.1 GCA_903863395.1 uncultured beta proteobacterium | reverse complement strand
GGCCGCGCTTTCTCGTCATCGCGAGGCCGTCAGGCCGTGGCGATCCATGACTTCATGCCTGCATGGATTGCCGCGCAACGCTTGCAATGACAACCAAAGGGCATGGACTACCGCGTCGCTTTGCTCCTCGCAAAGACGAACCCGTCTGTCATGGTCCAAGAGGGTTCCATAGAGGCAGCTCAATCCGAAACGCGAACTTTGCGCGCGTAAAATGCAAAGCCATTCCTACACAACCATTTCAAGAAGTTGTTTCCATGACACCCATCAACCCCCAAGCCCGCGCCAATGTTCACCTTGTTGACCATCCTCTGGTACAGCACAAGCTCACGCTGATGCGCAAGAAGGAAGCCAGTACCAACAGCTTTCGCCACCTGCTCAATGAGCTCAGCAGCCTGATGGCCTATGAAGTCACGCACGACATGGCCACGCAGGACGTGGAGATTGAGACGCCGCTGGAGACCATGACGGCCAAGATGATCGACGGCAAGAAGCTGGTGTTTGTGTCGATCCTGCGCGCGGGCAACGGCATTCTGGATGGCGTGCTTTCGGTGGTGCCCGGCGCACGCGTGGGCCACATCGGCCTGTACCGCGACCCGGCCACGCTCAACGCGGTCGAGTATTACTTCAAGATGCCCAAGTTCATGGATGAACGCGACGTGGTGGTGGTGGACCCGATGCTGGCCACCGGCAACTCTGCCATTGCTGCCGTCACACGCATCAAGGCGTGCAAGCCCAAGTCCATCAAGTTTCTGTGCCTGTTGACTTGCCCCGAGGGCATCAACGCGATGTATGCCGCGCACCCCGATGTGCCAATCTACACCGCAGCCATTGACCGCGAGCTCAACGACCACGGCTACATTCTGCCGGGGCTGGGCGATGCGGGCGACCGCATCTTTGGAACCCAGTAAGCAGTTACCGTCCGGCGTTCAGCGCGGGACGATGAATGCCGATTTTTCGGACAACTTGCCGCTTCCGTCCACGGCGGAGATTTCAAAGTGAATCGGGTGTGAGCCCGGTTCGGCGGCGCCAAACGGAATTTGCAGCCGCACCGGCACCCAGCGCGACTGGGTCGATTCCAGCGTGACATCGGGGTCGGACGCCACCACCATGCCCTCAATTCCCTCTGCAGCAATGTGGTAGCGCTGGGTGGACTCGGTGGCGTTCATTACTTGCAGGCGGAACACGTTTTCAATGCGCCCACCTTCGACCTCGCGCGCCATCGCGCCACGGTCGCGCACCACGTCCACTTTGAACGGCAAGCGCATCGACAGGCTCACCGCCATCGCCGTCACCACGGTGCCCAGGATGGCCGAATACAGCAGCACACGCGGGCGCAGCACGTGGCGCAGCGTCTGCGCGCGGGTCCAGTGCAGGTTGACCGCGTTCTCGGTCGAGTACTTCACCAGACCGCGGGCATAGCCCACCTTGTCCATGACGCCGTCGCACACGTCGGCACAGGCACCGCAGCCGATGCACTCGTACTGCAGGCCATCGCGGATGTCGATGCCGGTGGGGCACACCTGAATGCACAGGCTGCAGTCCACACACGCCCCCAGGTTCAACGCCACCGGATCGGCCTTCTTGGAGCGCGCGCCGCGCGGCTCACCGCGCTCCTTGTCGTAGGCCACGATCAGCGTGTCCTTGTCGAACATGGCGCTCTGGAAGCGTGCGTACGGGCACATGTACTTGCACACCTGCTCGCGCATGAAACCGGCATTGCCGTAGGTGGCAAAACCATAGAAGAACGCCCAGAAGGTTTCCAGCGCGCTCATCTGGCCTTGCATAAAGACGCTGCCCAATTGACGCATCGGGATGAAATAGCCAACAAAGGTGAAGCCGGTCCACAAGGCCACCAGCAACCACATCGTGTGCTTGGCGGTTTTGCGCGCAATGCGCTCAGCATTCCAGGGGCCGCTGTCGCGGCGCATGCGGGCCGAGCGGTCGCCTTCGGCGAGCTTTTCCAGCCACAGAAAAATTTCGGTGTACACCGTCTGCGGGCAGGCGTAGCCGCACCACAGGCGACCGGCCACGGCGGTAAACAGGAACAGCGAAAACGCCGAGATCACCAGCAAGCCGGTGAGGTAAATGAAATCCTGCGGGTACAGCACCAGCCCAAAGATGTAAAAGCGCCGTGCGCTCAGGTCAAACAGCACCGCCTGACGCTGGCCCCAGTCGATCCAGGGCAGGCCATAGTAAATGATCTGCGTGAGCCAGACCATGCCCCAGCGCCAGTTGGAAAACAGGCCGCTGACGCTGCGCGGGTAAATGGTCTTGTGGGCCGCGTAGAGCGACACCATGACTTCTTCGCCGTCATCCGGCGCGGCGGCTGGTGCCTGAACCTCTTGGGGAATGATCGGTATGACCTTGGGTTCCTGCTCCGCCTTGTTGCTCACAACTCTTCCTTCCATGCATTGCCAACCATCCACTCGTTCACACGGTCACGCTGGCAGCATAGACGTGACTCTACTGCAGCGGCAGCCCGGCGGGCCACCGCTGTTCCAACCCCTTGCACGGCAAAGGGCTTCTTCCCTGCTGTTGGAAGCGCTTAGGCCTTCTTGGCCCAGGCGCTGCACCAACCCTTGGCGCTAACTTGCTTGCCCGCAAAAATCGGGCAGGGGCCATTGGCGTCAGCCGCCTTGCCCTGGAACAGTGCGCAATTGGAGCACTTCTGGTCAGCCGCGTACTTGGGGAACTTGGCCTTGTCGGCCTTGGTCGCATCGGCCTTGTAGCCCAGCCCAATGGCAGCCGGCTCGGTCTCGGCCAACTGGGCGCCTTGGGCCTGAGCCTGGCTGGCTGCCAAAACGCTGCTGGCAAGGCCCACTTGAACGATAAATTCGCGACGATTCGACATGAAAAACTCCTAAGAAAATATTGAGAATCTATTGAAAGCCATTGGAATGGCGTGATGATACTGTGAGGGGTATGTCAAGTCATGATCTAAATCAATCCGTGAAATATTCCCTCGCCCCTTCAATGGTGGTGACCATGCTCGCCATGCACATGGCGGTGCGCGATCTCCTCCGGTGAAGCCCTTCGCACTTCAACCACCTTGATGGTAAAGCGCAATTCCTTGCCAGCCCAAGGGTGGTTGCCGTCAAGATGCACGGCGTCGCCCTTGATTTTCTGCACATAAAACATTTGCGGCGTTCCGTCATCGCCCTGGTAACGCAACTGTCCACCGACCTTGACGCCCGGCGGAAAATCCTTTTTGGAGATGCTGCGCAGCAGGCTCTCGTCGCGTGCGCCGAAGGCGTCCTCAGCGGCAAGCGTCAGCGCAAGCTGGTAGCCCGGCTCTTGCCCCTCAAGCGCGCCTTCGATCTTCGCAAAGATGTTGTCGTAGCCGCCGTGCAGGTAAACGGTGGGGTCGCGGCCTTCGTCCAGCACGCGTGCGGCGCTGTCGGCAACCTTCACCTTCAGGGTGACGGCGCAGTCTTTTTCAATCTTCATGGACAAAAATGGTGAGGTTGGGCGGACAATCTGGCCGCAGTAGAAACACCCTCCATCGTACAGCGTGCCCGCTTGCTGCGGCCTGACAGGCAGTTTCGGGCCACTACACTACGTTGGAAAACCTGGAGTGACCATGTCCCATCTCGCCAACGCCGACCTGCAGCGCCTGCTGGCGGCGGCGCGCTCTGCCCGCGCACAAGCGTATGTGCCCTACTCCCATTTTGCGGTTGGGGCGGCGGTGCTCGACGAGCAGGGCCGGGTGCACGCTGGCTGCAATGTCGAAAACGCCTCGTACCCGCAAGGCTGGTGCGCCGAAGCCAGCGCCCTGGCTGCCATGGTGCTCGCTGGTGGCCGACGCGCAACCGCAGTTTTGGTCGCCGGACCGGGCCCGGCCACCACCACTCCGTGCGGCGGTTGCCGCCAGAAGCTGCGCGAGTTTGGCGACGACACTCTGGTGGTGATTGCCGCCGACCCCGGCGGCATTCGCCACACCTGGACCCTGGGCCAGTTGCTGCCCGAGAGCTTTGGCCCCGAGGCATTGGCAGCCGGACAACAACACAGCCACCCATGATTGGCGTACCCCAGAACCTTTATTCCGCGAGCAATGCAGCCCGGCTGGCGCTGCGCTGCCTGGACCTGACCAGCCTGAACGACGCCGATACCAGCGCCGACATTGAAGCGCTGTGTGCGCGTGCGCAAACGCCCTATGGCCGGGTAGCGGCGGTGTGCGTCTGGCCGCGTTTTGTGGGCCTGGCACGCAGCCTGTTGCCCAGCGACATCCGCGTAGCCGCAGTTGCCAATTTCCCCAAGGGTCGACTCGACGCGGCGGCGGCGGTTGCCGAGGTTCACGCCATTCTTGCGGCCGGTGGCGACGAGATGGATGTGGTGCTGCCCTACGGCGCATTCCTGCAGGGCCAGAACCCTGCCTGCCAGGAATTTCTGCAGGCCGTGCGCGCTGCCTGCGGCACGCAGGTGCTCAAGGTGATCATCGAAAGCGGCGTATTGCATACGCCCAGCCGCATCGTGCGCGCCACCAAGCTCGCACTGGCGTGTGGTGCCGATTTTGTCAAGACCAGCACCGGCAAGACGGCAATATCGGCCACGCCAGCCGCTGCCGAGCTGATGTTGCAAGAGATTGCGTCTTGCAAGCGCGTTGCCGGATTCAAGGCTTCGGGCGGTATTCGCACGGTGGCCGACGCTGGCGCGTATCTTGACCTGGTCACGCACTACCTGGGTGCCAAGGCGCTCGTCCCCGCGCGCTTTCGCCTGGGCGCCAGCAGCCTGCTTGACGACATCCTGCGGGTGCTCTCGGCACAAGCGCCGGTAGCACCCGACGCCACCCAAGCCCGGACGTAAGCCCCATGCTGGCCCAGGAAATCATCCGCTCCAAACGCGACGGAGAGCGCCTGAGTGATGCCACCATCGACGCCTTTGTGCGCGGGCTGGTTGACGCCAGTTGGAGCGAGGGGCAGGTCGCAGCCCTGGCGATGGCGATCTTCCT
>CAIPBW010000411.1 GCA_903863395.1 uncultured beta proteobacterium | reverse complement strand
GGGGTGCGTGAGTATGCCGCTGCGGCGCGACGCATCAAGAAGTTGCATCCGGCGGTTCGGTTTTTGCTGTTGGGCGGGTTGGACTCCAATCCCGGGGCGCTGTCTGGTGCTGAAGTGCAATCCTGGGTTGACGAAGGGTTTTTGGAATGGCCGGGGCACGTGGAGGTCAAGCCGTGGTTGGAGCAGGCCAGCGTGTTTGTGCTTGCGTCGTATCGCGAAGGGATGCCGCGCAGTACCCAGGAAGCAATGGCTTTGGGACGGCCCGTCATAACAACAGATGTGCCAGGATGCCGCGATACAGTGTTGGATGGAGTAAATGGTTACCTGGTTGCGCCCAGGGATTCCCTGGCTTTAGCCGAGGCAATGGAGCGCTTTATCGCGCATCCGGAGTTGATTGTGACCATGGGAGCGGCTAGCAGGCAAATGGCTGCCTTGCGCTTCGATGTGAAGGTGGCCAACAAGAAAATAATCACAGCCATGGGTATTTACTAGGAAACTGGCGATGAAGTTGGTGATAACCGGCGCAAATGGTTTCATTGGGCAAGCACTGTGTCTCAGCGCGGTGCGGCGCGGTTGGAGCGCGCGCGCTATTACTCGCCGTCCGGTTGCATTTTCTTCCGGGATTGAAAATCAGGTAATGCCCGATTATTCGGACGCCATGAAATTGGCGCAGGCGTTTGCAGGACATGATGTTCTGATTCATCTCGCAGCGGCGGCGCATCTCGGGAAAGAAAAGGAGCAAGATCACCTGCAGACATATGCCCACCGCAATGTCGAGATAACAAAATGCGTTGTGCAAGCGGCTTTGCATGCCCAAGTAAAAAGGTTGGTGTATGTCAGCTCGGCCGGAGTCCACGGTGTTTGTACCCAATCTGGACAGGTATTGAGTGAAGCATCGTCAGTTCAGCCCCACGATGCCTACACGGCGTCAAAACTGGAGTGTGAGCAGGTACTAAGGGGGCTTGCGGCAGATACATCGATGGATATCGTCGTGGTGCGCCCGCCTTTGGTGTATGGGGCCAAGGCGACGGGAAGTTTTGCGCAGTTGCTGCGCTTCGTGCGCAGTGGTTATCCACTGCCATTTGCTGCGGTTGGCAATCTGCGTGACTTTGTTGCCGTAGAAAATCTCTGCAGCGCACTGCTGGAATGCGCTGTGCATCCCCGCGCAGTTGGCGAGACGTTCTTGGTCACTGACGGCCAAGCCCTGTCTACCGCCCAGGTATTGTCGTGCGTGGCGCAGGGGATGGGGCAGCCAGACCGTCTCTTTTCCTTGCCCCTGCCGGTGCTCAGGGTTTTGGCACGGGTGCTTGGAAAGACCGAACCCGTCAACCGTTTGTTATGTTCGCTGCAGATTGACAGCAGCCACATCCGGCAAACCCTGGATTGGACTGCGCCACTGACTGCCAGAGAGGCGTTGGTCGCAGCAGGGCGCGCTTATCAAAAGCTTGGATGAAACACCGCTGCAAACGAATTGAAAATGAAACGCTTACTTGATTTGATCTTCTGCGTTGCTGCCGCTGTGCTGCTGGCATTGCCGCTGTTGCTCGTTGCGCTGGCGGTGAAACTGACTTCTGTCGGCCCGGTGCTTTTCTGGGCCGATCGGGTGGGTCAAAACAACCGCATTTTCAAAATGCCGAAATTTCGCACCATGTTGGCCCAAACTCCGGTGGTGGCGACCCACCTGCTGGAAAATCCGGACAGCTACCTCACTGCGGTGGGAGGGTTCCTGCGCAAGTCGAGTTTGGACGAGTTGCCCCAACTGTGGAGCATTTTCAAGGGGGATATGAGTTTTGTCGGGCCGCGACCTGCCTTGTTCAATCAGGACGACTTGGTCGAATTGCGGACGCGGCACGGGGTGCATGCCTTGGTTCCCGGTTTGACGGGCTGGGCCCAAATCAATGGCCGGGACGAATTACCTATTCCGCAAAAGGTGGCACTGGATCTGGAATACATGCGTCGGCAATCGCTTTTATTTGATTTTCAAATACTATTTCTTACCTTCATCAAGGTGATTCGGAGAGATAATGTTGCCCACTGACTATTCCCGTTGGAGTCAGGCAAGCATTACATTCAATTTCTAATTTTTTATAAGGTGTTGCATGAGTAATTTGATTGATCTTCAAACCCAGATTGAAAAGCTGCAGAAGCAGGCGTCAGATATCAAGGCGCGTGAGTTCGATTCCACCGTGCGCGAGATCTTGGCAAAAATGCAGGCTTTCGGCATTACGGTGAAGGATTTGCAAGGTGCATCGGCAGGCCGTGGCAAAGGCCGTCCCCGCGTTGCAACCAAGGGCAAAGCCGCTGGCAAGAAGGCATCTGGCAAGAAGAAGGCAGTTGGCATGGTGGCAGCCAAGTTTCATGGCCCCAACGGCGAAACCTGGAGTGGGCGTGGACTGACCCCGCGCTGGTTGGCAGCGCTGGTCGCGCAAGGGCAACCCAAAGAGTCTTTCGCCATCAAGGCTTGATATTCCTCTGAAGTCCTAGATGCAAAGCCGGGTACTGGCTTTGCCGCGCGCGGCAAAGCGCCTTGTCGTGGTTGCGTCAGATGTCTTTCTGGCGCTACTGTCGACTTGGCTGGCCTATACGCTGCGCTTGGACACCCCCCACTGGCCGATTGCCGAACAGTGGTATGTTTACCTCATCGCACCGGTACTCTTCATCCCGGTATTTGTCCGTTTCGGACTGTACCGGGCCATATTCCGCTATACCGGCCAGGCGGCGCTGACCGCCACGGCCAAGGCGGTTGCGGTATACGGTGCCGTTCTGTCGGTCATTTTGTTCACGCAGCGCTGGCCGGATGTGCCGCGCAGCCTGGGCATCTTGCAGCCGCTGATTTTCTTCCTGTTGGTAGGCGCCAGTCGCGCATTTGCCAGGTTCTGGCTTGCCGGGTTGGCACTAAGCGGCGCGCTGCCCAGCGGCAGTTTTCTCATCTTTGGTGCCGGCACGGCGGGTGTGCAGACCGCGTCGGCACTTGCCGTATCGGGCCAGTTCGAGCTGGTGGGCTTTGTTGACGATGATGCCTTCAAGGTGGGGCGCAGCATCAACGGCGTGCCGGTGTTTGCGCCGCAGAGCATTCCTGATCTGGTCAACCGGGGGCTGGTGACCGACATTTTGCTGGCCTTGCCCAGCGCATCGCGGGCGCGGCGCAAGGAGATCATCGAAAGTCTTCGGTCCCTCCCCGTGCATATCCGCACCCTTCCAGATTGGGCCGATCTGGCCAGCGGACGTGTCACAACGCAAGACTTTCAGGAACTCGATATTGAAGATTTGCTCGGGCGCGACCCGGTGCCACCCAACCGGGACTTGCTGGCACGCAATCTGGTTGGCAAGTCGGTACTGGTGACCGGCGCTGCCGGGAGCATAGGCAGCGAGTTGTGCCGCCAGATCGTGCAAGAGCGCCCAAGACAATTGCTGCTGCTTGACCACAGTGAGTTTGGTCTCTACACCATTCACCAGGAGTTGCTCGCGTTGGCGGCTTCCAGGTCGCCGGAGTTGGAGCTTGTTCCCCTGCTGGGCAGCGTAACCGACGCGACCCGGCTGGCAGAAATTTGCCATGGTTACAAGCCGCACACCGTGTACCACGCGGCCGCCTACAAGCATGTTCCCCTGGTGGAGTCCAACCCGGCGCAGGGCATCTTCAACAATGTCTTTGGCACCCTGCACACGGCGCGTGCCGCCTTGGCCAGTGGTGTATCGAACTTTGTGCTGGTGTCAACCGACAAGGCTGTGCGTCCCACCAACGTCATGGGGGCGAGCAAGCGCATGGCCGAGTTGGTGCTGCAGGCACTGGCGACTGATGCTGCGCAGGCTGGCACAACGTGCTTTAGCATGGTGCGGTTTGGCAATGTGCTCGACTCCAGCGGCAGCGTCGTGCCCCTGTTCCGCCAGCAAATTGCCTCGGGCGGGCCGCTCACCGTTACGCATCCGGAAGTGACGCGGTATTTCATGACCATTTCCGAAGCCGCACAGTTGGTGCTGCAGGCAGCCGCCATGGCCGGCGGCGGTGAGGTGTTTGTGCTGGACATGGGAGAACCCGTCAAGATTCTGGATCTGGCGCGCCGTATGGTCGAACTCTCTGGCATGCAACTGCGCAGCGCGGATCACCCAGCGGGCGATATCGAGATTGTCATCACCGGATTGCGCCCGGGCGAAAAACTGTACGAAGAGTTGTTGCTGGGGGATAACCCGATCCCCACCGTGCATCCGCGCATCATGAAGGCGCGCGAGGAGGGTTTGGACTGGGCCGCCTTGCAGCCGCGCCTGGATGCACTGCAGCGTGCAGTCGTGCAATCCGATGTGGATGCTATCAAGGCCGTTCTGCGGCAATGTGTTCAGGGCTACGTTTCTTCGACCATTTAGCCAGCATGCTCCCGCCACGGGCTGTCGGATGCGGCACAATGCAGTCACTTGAATTGCGAGTTGCTGCACCATGACCGCCTCCACACCTCCTGCCGCCGCCATCGCTCCGCGCGACAAGGCCGAGATACTCGCCCAGGCGCTACCCTATATCCGCAAATTCCATGGCAAGACCATGGTCATCAAGTACGGCGGCAATGCCATGACCGACCCCGGCCTGCAGGCCGACTTTGCCGAGGACGTGGTGCTGCTCAAACTGGTGGGTATCAATCCGGTGGTGGTGCACGGCGGCGGGCCGCAAATCGAGAGTGCGCTCAAGCGGCTGGGCAAGACCGGCGAGTTTATTCAAGGCATGCGCGTCACCGACGCGGAGACGATGGAAGTGGTCGAGTGGGTGCTTGGCGGCGAAGTCCAGCAGGACATCGTGGGCCTGATCAACCAGGCCGGCGGCAAGGCGGTGGGTTTGACCGGGCGCGATGGCGGAATGATCCGCGCGCAAAAGCTCAAGATGATGGACCACGCCGATCCCTCGATCGAACACGACGTGGGCCAGGTGGGCGACATCGTCAGCATCGACCCCAGCGTCGTCAAGGCGCTACAGGACGACGCCTTTATTCCGGTGATCAGCCCGATTGGCTTTGGCGACAACAACGAAAGCTACAACATCAATGCCGACGTGGTGGCAGCCAAACTGGCCACCGTGCTCAAGGCCGAAAAGCTGATGATGCTCACCAACATCAGCGGCGTGCTCGACAAGTCCGGCCAACTGCTGACCGACCTGACCGCGCGCCGCATTGACGAGTTGTTTGCCGACGGCACCATCTCCGGGGGCATGCTGCCCAAGATCGCAGGGGCGCTGGAAGCGGCCAAAAGCGGCGTCAATACCGTGCACATCATCGATGGCCGGGTGCCACATGTCTTGCTGCTGGAGATTTTGACGGATCAGGCTTTTGGTACCATGATCCGATCCCATTGAGGACAGGCGAGACCAGACCCCATGACCAACGATAACCAAGAGACAAACCAGGAAATCGATGAGCAGACCGCACGCGCTGCGGTGCGCAAGCGTCCCAAACCTGGTGAGCGCCGGGTGCAAATTTTGCAAACCCTGGCCAGCATGCTGGAAAAGCCAGGTGCCGAGCGCATCACCACCGCCGCGTTGGCCGCGCGCCTGCAAGTCAGCGAAGCGGCCCTGTACCGGCATTTCGCCAGCAAGGCCCAGATGTTTGAGGGGCTGATCGAGTTCATTGAGCAGACCGTCTTTTCCCTGATCAACCAGATCGTCGAACATGAGCAGGCCGCATCCGCAGGTTCGCCCGACGTGGGCCCGCGCCAGGCTGCCAAGGTTGTGGTGATGCTGATGCAATTTGCCGAGAAAAATCCCGGCATGGCCCGTGTGATGGTGGGAGACGCACTG
>CAIPBW010000410.1 GCA_903863395.1 uncultured beta proteobacterium | reverse complement strand
TGCAGGCGCTTTCCTGGCCCGGATTGGGTGCCCGAATGGATTCTGCGCGCCACGCGCATCAGCCTGGACAGCGACGAAGACGTGGGCGTGGCCGAAGGCGCGCTGCTGAGCTTCAAGGGCATGCCGCTGTTGCCCTTGCCGGCTTTGAGTTTTCCGCTGTCGGAGCGGCGCAAGTCGGGCTGGTTGCCACCCACCCTGGGTACATCCAACGTCAACGGTGCCGAAATTGCGGTGCCCTACTATTGGAATATTGCGCCCAACCGGGACGCCACGATCACACCCAACGTGATGACCGCGCGCGGCGTGGATTTCGGCACCGAGTTCCGCTACCTGGAGCCCAGCTACAACGGCGTTGTCCACGCCAGCGTCATGTCCTCGGACAAGCTCAGGGACTCCGACCGCTGGGGCCTGGCCTATACCCACAGCGCTCGCGTGGCCACGGGGCTGGACGCGGTGGGCGACATTGGCATCAATCTCAACCTCAACCGCGTCAGTGACGACAATTACTGGAAGGACTTTTCCAGTTCCAGCACTACCCTGACGCAACGCCTGTTGCCCGCCGATGTGGCCGCGTCGTGGGGTCGGGGCGACTTGTCGAGCACCTTTCGCGTCTTGAAGTGGCAAACCCTGCAAGACCCGACGGCACCGATTGTCCCGCCCTATGACCGCGCCCCGCAGCTCGGCGTGCGCTACGCGCGCACCAATGTGCAGGGCGTGGACTGGTCGCTCGACGGCGACTTCACCCAGTTTGAAGCCGACCGAACGCGCACCCTGCAGCCCAATGCGCAGCGCGCCATGGCGGTGCTACAGGTGAGCCGCCCCTGGCTTGCTGCTGCGGGCTTTGTTACGCCGAAATTGCAGTTGCATGCCAGCACCTACCAGTTTGACGCGGCGCTCGGCAACGGCGACCAAGGCGCCGACCGGGTGGTTCCGACCTTCAGCCTCGACAGCGGACTGGTGTTCGAGCGCGACGCCCGGTTCTGGGGGCAGGACATGGTGCAGACGCTGGAGCCGCGCGCGTTTTACGTGTATACCCCCTACCGCAACCAGAGCCTGCTGCCCAACTACGATACGGCGGCCAACGACTTCAACTTTGCCACCATCTACACCGAGAACGCCTTCGTCGGGCACGACAAGATCTCCGACAACAACCTGCTCACGCTGGGGCTGACCACGCGTTTTCTGGACGCGCAAAGCGGTGCCCAGTTAGCGCGTTTTGGCGTTGCCCAGCGCCTGCGCTTAGAGGACCAGCAGGTCACCATCAACCCAAGCACTGCTGCTGCGGCTGCAGGTTTTAGCGATGTGCTGCTGGGCGCGTCGGTCGATCTGCAGGACCACTGGATGCTTGACGCCACCGTGCAGTACAACGCCAAGACCGATCAGTCGGTGCGCTCCACCATCAGCGGGCGCTACAGCCCCGCTCCGTACCGGGTGTTCAATGCGGCCTACCGCTTTCAGCGCGACCTGAGCGAGCAGGTCGATGTCAGTTGGCAGTGGCCGCTCAACGTGGGTTGGGGCGAGCCCGCCCAGGGCGCAGGGCGCTATTACGGCGTGGGGCGTTTGAATTACAGCATGACGGAAGGGCGCTTGGTCGATTCGATTCTCGGCGTCGAGTACGATGCGGGCTGCTGGCTCGGGCGGCTGGTGGTGCAGCGGGTACAGACCAGTGCGTCAGAGGCCACGCAGCGACTGATGTTTGAATTGGAATTTGTTGGATTTACCCGCCTGGGGCCAAGCCCGCTCAAGACCCTGGGGCAGAATATCTCGCGGTACCAGAACTTGCGCGACTCCAGTGCAAGCAGTAGCCGCTTTAGCAACTACGATTGAGAGACTATGAAACTTCGCGTGTGGGCAAGCGCCCTTGCCTGTCTTTGCAGCCTGTGGCTGATGGATGCCTCGGCCCAGGGCGCCCGACCGGCCGACTTCATTGTGGCCATTGTCAACTCCGAGCCGATTACCAACAGCGAGGTTGGTGCCGAGGTGCAGCGCATCGTCAAGGAACTCACCCAGCAGCGCCAGAGCGTGCCACCCCTTGCGCAGTTGCGCTCGCAGGTGTTGGAGCGTCTGATCAACGACAAGGCGCAGTTGCAGTCGGCCCAGGAAATGGGGCTGCGTATTGAGGACGCAGCGGTGGACCAGGCCGCGCAGAATGTTGCCCGGCAAAACCAAATGGAAGTTGCCGAATTGCTCCGCCGCCTGGCCCAGGATGGCATCGACGAAAAGCGTTTTCGCAGCCAGTTGCGCGACCAGTTGTTGATCGCGCGCCTGCATGAGCGCGAGGTCGAGTCGCGCGTGCGCGTGACCGACGCCGACGTGGAGCGTTTCATGGCCGAGCGGCTTGCGGAAAACACCGATCCGTTTGCCCAGGACATCAATCTGGCGCAGATTCTGGTCGCCCTGCCCGAAAAGGCAACGGCGGAACAGTTCACCAGCCGCAGCGCCGCAGCGCAAAAGCTGCTGGAGCGCCTGCGCGCAGGGGAAATTTTTGAGCGTCTGGTGGAAGAGGCATCGGACGCTGACCGCAGCGACGGCGGCAAGCTCGGGCTGCGCCGAGGCGACCGCTATCCACTCTCGTTCGTGCGCGCAACCGAGAGCCTGGGCGTGGGCGGGATTTCGGATGTGGTGCGCTCCGCTGCGGGCTTTCATATCCTGAAGGTGGTGGAGCGCAAGGCCCCCACGGTGTTTACGATTTCGGTGGTGCAAAGCCACGCGCGCCACATTCTGTTGCGCCCTGCGGCCCAGATGACGACGGCGCAGGCACTGGAGCGGCTGGGCGAATACAAGCGGCGCATCGAGTCGGGAGCGGCCACGTTCCAGAGCCTGGCCAGCCAGTATTCGCAGGACGGAAGTGCTGCCAGCGGGGGCGATCTGGGCTGGGTCAACCCGGGCATGTTTGTTCCCGAGTTTGAAGAAGTTATGAACCGGCTGGCCGATGGGCAGATCAGCGACCCCACGCCAAGCCGTTTTGGCGCGCACCTGATCCAGATGATTGAGCGCCGCCGCACGGATCTGGCTCCACGCGAAGTGCGCGAGCGGGTGCGCGCCCAGCTGCGCGAATCACGCCTGGAAGAGGCCTACGCCACCTGGGCCAGCGAAGTGCGCGGCCGCGCTTTTGTGGAAATGCGCGAAGCACCGCAATGAAGCACATCGCGCGCAAGCGCTTTGGACAGCACTTTTTGAGCGACCTGGGCATCATCGATGCCATCGTCCGGGAAATCGCTCCCAAG
>CAIPBW010000409.1 GCA_903863395.1 uncultured beta proteobacterium | reverse complement strand
TGCCGGAGTTTGATCTGGGCAAGGTGGCGGGCGCTTACGCTGCAAGCGCTGCGTGCTATCCGGCCTGGAGCAACACCGAGATCGGCACGCGCGCCGCCGTGCTGCGCCGCGCCGCCGACGCCATGCAGGCGCAGCTTGCGCCCCTGTGCGCCCTGCTGGTCAAGGAGGCGCACAAGACCTGGGGCGACGCGGTCTCGGAAGTGCGCGAGGCGGTGGACTTTTTGCGTTACTACGCCGACGAGGCCGAACGCATCATGCAGCCCATCGCCTGCCCGGTGGCGCAGGGTGCGCATGCGGGGGTGAGCTATGGCGTCACCGGCGAAACCAATACGCTAAGCCTGACGGCACGCGGGGTCTGGGTGTGCATCAGCCCCTGGAACTTTCCGCTGGCCATCTTTACCGGCCAGGTGGCGGCAGCCTTGGTGACGGGCAACACGGTGCTATCCAAACCGGCCGAGCAGACTCCGGCGGTGGCGCAGGTGGCGGTGGAGTTGCTGCACGCTGCGGGCGTGCCGCAAGACGCGCTGCAACTGCTGCACGGCGCGGGCGAAACCGTGGGTGCGGCACTGGTGGCGCAACCGGGCGTGGCCGGTGTGGTGTTTACCGGCTCGACCCAGGTGGCCAAGACCATCCAGCGCGCGCTGGCGATGAAGGACGGCCCGATAGTTCCGCTGATTGCCGAGACCGGTGGCATCAACGCCATGCTGGTGGACTCCAGCGCCTTGCCCGAGCAGGTGATCGACGCGGTGGTGATGAGCGCCTTTCGCTCGGCCGGGCAACGCTGCTCGGCCCTGCGCCTGCTGTGCGTGCATGCGTCCATTGCCGATGGCGTGATCGAGATGCTCCAGGGCGCAGCGCAGGAATTGCGCGCGGGCGACCCGGCGGACCTTGCCACCGACCTCGGCCCGGTGATCGATGCCCAGGCGCATGACGCCATTGCAGGCCACATCGCGCGCCTCCAGCGCGAGGCAAAAACCCTGGTGGCACCTGAGGTGCCGGGCGCGGGCCCGTCGATTGCCAATCTGATTGCGCCGCACGCCTTTGAAGTGGAGCGCATCGACGCCGTTCAGGCCGAAATCTTTGGCCCGGTGTTGCAGGTGGTGCGCTGGAGTGGCGACCCCGCCCAGGTGATCGCCCAACTCAACGCCCTGGGCTATGGCCTGACGCTGGGCATCCAGACCCGCATCGACTCGCGTGCCCAGGCGCTGGCGCATGCGGCCCACATCGGCAACGTCTACATCAACCGCAACATGATCGGTGCCGTGGTCGGCGTGCAGCCCTTTGGCGGCGAAGGCCTCTCAGGCACCGGCCCCAAGGCGGGCGGGCCGCACTACCTGTACCGCTTTTGCGCCGAGCAAACCATCACCGTCAACACCGCCGCCGCCGGCGGCAACGCCGCCCTGCTGGCGGCGCAGCATTGAGGGATTGGCGATCTTCGCGAACTCGCAACAACCACACAGCTTGTCCCAGGGTAGTTCAAAAGTTATACTTCGATATAACTAAACAGCAACGAGGTGGGTCATGTACACAACCAATCTGCGCAAAGTGGGCGGCTCGGTCATGCTGGCCGTGCCACCAGCGTTTCTTGATCAACTGCACCTGCAAGTTGGGGCGACGGTGGGCGTGGCTGTTGCCGACGGCTGCCTGGTGGTCGATCCCAAGCCCAGGCCGCGTTACACGCTGGCAGAGCTGCTGGCCGCCTCGGACTACTCGCAAGTGCAACCCGAAGAAGAGCGCGAGTGGGTTGATGCGCCCGCCGTGGGTGGCGAACTGATATGAAGCGTGGCGACATTTACCTGGTTGCGTTGGACCCCACGCAAGGGCGCGAACGGCGTGGCAGCCGTCCGGTTCTGGTTGTGTCTCCTGCCGAGTTCAACGAAGCAACAAAGTTGCCGGTCATCTGCCCCATCACCAGCGGCGGGGAGTTTGCACGGCGCATCGGATTTGCCGTCCCCATCACCGGTATCAGGAC
>CAIPBW010000408.1 GCA_903863395.1 uncultured beta proteobacterium | reverse complement strand
GTCCCAGGGGATGTGGTGCGAGAGCACGCGCATCTTGGCGCTGGCAAGCTCGAACATGGCCAGCGCAAAGAACTCGCCGCCTTGGTTGGTGCTGAGAAACAGGCGCTGGCCGTCCTTGCTCCAGGCAATGTCGCCAAACCCGGCGCTGCCGCTGTGGGGCAGGATCTTGCGCCGCTCGCCGCTTTTGGTGTCGATCAGGAAGACATCGGCGTCGCTGGGCGTGCGGTACTGGATGGCGGCGATGGTGGCGTCGTCGTGCGAAAACTCGAAGCTACCCCAGCCGCCGCCAGGCAATTCCGTCAGGACGCTGGTTTGCGCGGGGTCGAGCGGGCTGACCCAGCGCAGGGTGGTGCCCACGCGCTCGCGCTTGCCCGCGTTGGCGGTGCGGTCCAGCGGCACCGAATGCAGCAGCAACCGGTCGGCCTTGTGCGTCCAGGTAAAGCCGCTGCGCTCGTCCGGGGGCGACAGCAGGGTGGTCTGGCGCGTGGCCAGGTCCATGCGAAACACCAAGGTGGCCTCGTTGCCCCCGGCGTCGCGCGAAATCACCAGGTACTTGCCCTGGGTGGGCTCAAAGGCGGCCTGGGCCACCGGGTCGGGGAAATCGGTCAGCTTTTCGGGCTTGCCGCCGGGGCTGCGTACCAGGTGGAGCTGGGGCACATTGGCTCCGGCTTCGCGGTGGCGCACCAGCATGGAGCGCTCCTGCGGGTGCCACTGGACAAAACCAAAGCCGCGAAAGTCGGTGTAGAGCGCCACCTTGTCGGCCGTCGCCTGGGCAATCGGCGGCATGCCGTCGGTGCGCAGGTTGGCGTTGGGTTGCACCGTGTCCTGGGCCTGGGCCAGGCACGCGCACAGGGCCAGACCTGCGGCCAGACCGGTGCGCCAGCGCGGGAGCAGCCTGGCAGCGGCCGGGGACGCGATTTGCTGCGCAACGTCAAGGGAGAGGGAAGCGTTTGGTTTTATCATTGGAGCATTAGGAGTAAGCCATGCGAAAACAAGTCAGCGTCACGTTCAAGAACCAGCCCGCCGTGCGGATCGACCTGCACGAAGAGCCGCCCATGCCGCGCGACGAAGCGCGCAAGTGGCTCGACGAGCAGTTCATTGCCATGGAGTGCGAACCCCTGCGCGCCACCGGCAAGCTGCTGATGGCTGACCGTGTGGTGGTGGTGGCGCAGGCCGCTGGCCCGGCCAAATTTGCCGACGCCGCCTGGGCCAAGGTGTTTGCCCAAGCCGCCTGCGCGGTGCTGGGCAAAGAGTCGGTCAACGTGGACGCCGATTCCCTGGTCATCACCTACTGACCTTTTTCGTTGGACGCAGCGCCCGGCATCAGCCGGGCCAGCAGTGCACCCTGGTAGCGCGCCTCCAGTGGAATGCGCACCTGCAACGGGCTGCCCGGGGCCACGGCAATCGACTCTCCCTCCAGATTGCGCATTTGCGCCAGCGTCACGATGTGGTTGCCGCTGGGGTGAATCACCTCAATCTGGTCACCCACCTGGAATTTGTTCTTCACCTCGACTTCGGCCCAGCCGTCGTGCATGGCGCGCACTTCGCCCACAAAGTGGCTGTGGCCGATCTCGGAGTGGCCGGTTTCGTAGTTCTGGTAGTCCTGTGAGGGGCGGCGCTCCAGAAAGCCGCTGGTATAGCCACGGTTGGCAAGGCCTTCAAGCTCGGTCACCAGACGCGGGTTAAAGGGTCGACCGGCCACTGCGTCGTCGATGGCGCGCCGGTAGGTCTGGGCGGTGCGGGCAACGTAGTACAGGCTCTTGGTGCGCCCCTCGACCTTGAGCGAATCCACGCCAATTTGCACCAGGCGCTCGACGTGCTCGACGGCGCGCAAGTCCTTGCTGTTCATGATGTAGGTGCCGTGCTCGTCTTCCATGATGGGCAGGTGCTGCCCCGGTCGGCCTTCTTCTTCGAGCAGATAGACCTGGTCGGCCAGCGGGTGGCGCGCGCTGCCGCCGCAGGCAGCAAACGATGATTCGGCCTCGCGCTGGGCTTCGCTGAAGTTGAAACCAGCCTCCATCGTGCGCGCGATGGCTTCGCCGGTATTGGGGTCTTGCGTGGACGCTTGCGTGCTGTAGTTCCAGCGGCAGGCGTTGGTGCAGGTGCCCTGGTTGGAGTCGCGCCGGTTGAAGTAGCCCGAGAGCAGGCAGCGCCCCGAGTAGGCGATGCACAGCGCGCCGTGGACAAACACTTCGAGTTCCATGTCCGGGCATTCCTGGCGGATTTTTTCGATTTCCTCCAGGCTGAGTTCGCGCGAGAGGATGACGCGCGTGACGCCCACCTTCTGCCAGAACTTCACCGCAGCGTAGTTGACGGTGTTGGCCTGTACCGAGAGGTGGATCGGCACGTCCTGGTAGTTGCCCTTGTCCATGCCTTCGCGCACCATCATGATCAGGCCCGGGTCGGCCATGATCAGGCCGTCGGGGCGCAGCGCGATCACCGGCTCGATGTCGCGCAGGTAGGTGCGCACCTTGTCGTTGTGCGGCAGCAGGTTGCTGGTGACAAAAAACTTCTTGCCGCGTGCGTGCGCTTCTTCGATACCAGTCTGGATTTGCTCCAGCTTGAATTCGTTGTTGCGCGCGCGCAGCGAGTAGCGCGGCTGACCGGCGTAAATGGCGTCCGCGCCGAAATCGAAGGCGGCGCGCATTTTGTCCAGCGACCCGGCGGGCAACAGGAGTTCGGGGGTTTTCAGGCTCATGGGCGCTATTGTCGGGTAAGCGTCAGTTCAGTGCTCGGCCAAGGGCCGCTGTTTTGCCGACACAATAGCGCCATGAGCAAGCAAATCGTGATTGCCGGTGGGGGGATTGGCGGCCTGGCAGCCGCGCTGGCGTGTGCCCGCTCCGATTGCCAGGTGCAGTTGATCGAGCGCGCCGATGCCTTTGGCGAGGTGGGTGCGGGTATCCAGCTCGGGCCCAACGTGGTGCAGGTGCTGCATGGCTGGGGTCTGAAGGCTGCACTGGCCGAGGTGGCGGCGTTTCCTGCCGCCTTGCAGGTGCGCAGCGCCGCCAACGCCGCAGTGCTGGGCAGCCTGCGCCTGGGCGAGCGTGCGCTCTCACTCTACGGCGCGCCCTACGCCACCATCCACCGCGCCGACATGCACCAGGTGTTGCTGCACGCCGCGCGCAACCAGGACAACGTGCAGTTGCACCTGGGGCATTGCTTTTCGCACTTCGAGTTGGGCGACGGGGGTGTGGGTGTGCAAACCGAGCAGGGCATCGCGCTGCAGGCCGATGCGCTCATTGGCGCAGATGGCCTCTGGAGCCGTGTGCGCGGCCAACTACTGCACGACGGCCCACCGCGCGTCAGCGGCCACCTGGCCTACCGGGCGATGGTGGAGCAAAGCGAGTTGCCCGAGCGGCTGCGTAGCCAGGTGGTGACGGTCTGGCTGGGGTCGCGGTTGCACGTGGTGCAGTATCCGGTGCGTGGCGGCGCGTGGCTCAACGTGGTGGCCATCGTGCACGGCAAAGTGGCGGGCGAGTTGCAGAACTGGGACCACAGCGCCAACGCGCAGGATTTGCGCGCCGCGCTCTCCCATACCGGCAGCGCCTTGCAGGACCTGGTAGGCGCAATTGACCACTGGCGCTTGTGGCCGCTGTGCGACCGAGCGCCGATGCTGGGCGCGCACCAGCAGGCTTGCGGCCGGGTGGCCTTGCTGGGCGACGCCGCGCACCCCATGCGGCCCTACATGGCCCAGGGTGCAGGCATGGCGATTGAAGACGCGGCCTGCCTGCAGCAGGAATTGGGGCATGAAGCCAGCATGGAGCAACGCCTGCGCCGCTACGCGCAGCGGCGCTGGCAGCGCAATGCACGCGTGCAGGCGCGCTCCATCCGCAACGGCGAAATCTTCCACGCCACGGGCTTGGTGCGCTGGGGGCGCGATCTGTCGATGCGCCTGCTGGGCGAAAAACTGCTGGATGTGCCCTGGCTGTACCGCGGGCCGATTGACTGAAATATTTCTGAAACCAGGACCACCCGGGTTGTCATCGGGCCCCTTGCCCCCGTCCTTGCGAGCGACCTGTTTCGGTGCCGAAACTGCACAGAGACGAGGACAAAAGGTTGTCATTGCGAGCGAAGCGCGGCAATCCATGCAACTGGAAGTCATGGATTGCCACGTCGCTACGCTCCTCGCAATGACCACCTTTTGTCCTCGTCTCTGTGCAGTTTCGGCACCGAAACAGGTGGCTCGCACTGACGGTACAAGGGG
>CAIPBW010000407.1 GCA_903863395.1 uncultured beta proteobacterium | reverse complement strand
GCTGTTTGCCGACGACCCCGCGCTGCACGCCAAGGCGCTTGACCTGGCCGAGCGCACCTATGAGTTGACCGAGTTTCTGGTGCACGTGGTCCACTACCAACCCGCCGACCTGGGCACCCCCTGTACGGTGGCGCTGCACACCTCGTGCCACGCACGGCGCGAGATGGGCTCGCATGAGACCAGCGCCGCGCTGCTCGCTGGCATGGCGCAGGTCGAGGTGGTGGAGCAGGCGCGCATCGAAGAATGCTGTGGCTTTGGCGGCACCTTCTCCATGCGCTACCCCGACATCTCGGAAGCCATCGTCAGCGACAAGGTTGATGCCCTGCGTGCCACTGGTGCGCAAGCCGTGGTCAGCGCCGATTGCGGCTGCCTGCTCAACATCACCGGGCGCGCCGCCAAGCAGGACGAACTAGCAGGCCACGCCACGCCCACGTTGCCGGGCGAACACATCGCCAGCTTTCTTTGGCGCCGCACCACGGCGGAGCCCTCGGCATGAGCCAACCCCAGCGCTCCGCCAGCAGCGCGCGCGACGCGATTCTGGGCCGCCTGCGTAGCGCGCCGGTGGCGCAAAACGCACCGGCCCTGCCCGATGTGGGCGGCTGGTACGACGAACACACCACCCATGAAAGCCAAAGCGAGCGCATAGCGCGCCTGCGCGCCGCGATGCAGGCGGTAAAAACCGAATTTCACGACACCACCGATGCCGATTGGCCCGCCGTGCTGCTGCGCGTGGCTGCTGCCAAGGGCATCCGCAACCTGCTCATCGGCAACGACACGTCGCACGGCGCGGTTCTGCAGGCGCTGCTGCCCGCCAACCTGGAACTGGTGCGCTACACCGAGCCCATTGCGCAGTGGCGCGACACCTTGTTTGACCACATCGACGCGGCGTTCACCTCGGCGCGCAGCGCCATTGCCGACATCGGCAGCGTGGTGCTGTGGCCCACCCCGGCCGAGCCGCGCCTGATGTCGCTGGTGCCGCACATCCACTTTGTGCTGCTCGACGTGGCCACCATCCACCCCAATCTGCACAGCGCCATGCGCGCCGAGGGTTGGAGCCGCGGCCTGCCCACCAACGCGCTGCTGATAGGCGGGCCGTCCAAGACGGCTGACATCCAGCAAACGCTGGCCTACGGCGCGCACGGCCCGCGCGAACTGGTCGTGCTGTTGCGCCACGGCGCGGGGGGTGCAGCATGAGCAAGGTGATCCCGATTCACCCGATGGACGACTTCAAGGAGCGCAGCCGCAGCGTGCTCAACAACCCGGGCCAGCGCAAGAACTTCCGTGGCGCAATGGACTTCCTGCAGGCCAAGCGCCGCGCACAGTTTCCCGACGTGGACGAGCTTGAAGGCTTGCGCGATCTGGGCTCGGCCATCCGTCGCTACAGCCTGGCAAACCTGCCGCGCCTCTTGGAGCAACTCGAAGCCAAGCTCACAGCCAACGGCGTGCAGGTGCACTGGGCGCAAACGCCGGACGAGGCCAACGCCATCGCCCTGGGCATCGCCCAACGTGTGAAAGCCAAGCACATCATCAAGGGCAAGTCGATGGTGAGCGAGGAGATCGAGTTCAACCACGCGATGGAAGCCGCGGGCATTGAGGCGTTTGAGTCCGACATGGGCGAATACATCGTGCAGTTGGCTGGCGAAAAGCCCTCGCACATCATCATGCCGGCCATCCACAAGACCAAGCAAGACATTGCGCGGCTGTTTGCGCAGGAAGTGCCGGGCGTGGCCTACACCGAAGACGTGGACGCGCTCATCCAGATCGGGCGGCGCGTGCTGCGGCGCAAGTTTGCCGATGCCGACATTGGCCTCTCGGGCGTCAACTTTGCCGTGGCCGAAACCGGCACCCTGTGCCTGGTCGAAAACGAGGGCAATGGCCGCATGTGCACCACCGTGCCGCGCGTGCACATTGCCATCACCGGCATCGAGAAGGTGGTGGAAAAACTCGAACACGTGCCCCCCCTCTACAGCCTGCTGGCGCGCTCGGCCACCGGCCAGTCGGTCACCACCTACTTCAACCTGATCAGCGGGCCACGCAAGCCCAACGAGCTTGACGGCCCGGACGAAGTGCACCTGATCCTGCTCGACAACGGGCGCACCCAGGCCTATGCCGATCTGGACTTGCGCGCCACGCTGCAGTGCATCCGTTGTGGCGCGTGCATGAATCACTGCCCGGTGTACGCACGCATTGGCGGCCACGCCTACGGCACCACCTACCCCGGCCCGATTGGTGCCATCATTTCGCCGCACATGCTCGGGCTGGAAAGCACCTACCCGCTGGCCTTCGCTTCCACCCTGTGCGGCGCTTGCGCCGAGGTCTGCCCGGTGAAGATTCCGATCCCCGACATTTTGGTGCGCCTGCGCAACGAGGCCATGGCCGAACCCGAAAGCGAAGACGCCACACTGCGCGGCAGCGGCGCGGGGCGCACCAACACCGGCAGCGCGGTCTGGAGTGTCTGGGCCCAGGTCTATGGCCGCTTGGGGCTGTACCGCCTGGCGTCCTGGTTCATGAGCCGCGGGCGCGCCCTCTCGCCCACCGAGCAGGGGGCCTGGACGCGCAGCCGCACCCCGCTCATTCCTGCCGCCAAACGCCTGCGCGACCTGCTGAAAGACCGCAACCCATGAGCCACCTGATTGCAGCGCTCGCGCGCATCCTGCCGCCCAAACAGGTGATCAGCGACAACCTGCGCCGCCTGGCCTATGGCACCGACGCGAGCTTTTACCGCCTCACCCCCGAAGTGGTGGCCGTGGTCGAGTCCGAAGAAGAAGTGCAGGCCCTGCTGCAAGTGGCGCGCGAACACAGCAAGCCGGTGACGTTTCGCGCGGCCGGCACCAGCCTGTCGGGCCAGGCCGTGACCGATGGCGTGCTGGCGCTGATTGGCGAAGGCTTTGCCACCTGCGACATCAGCGCAGATGCGGCCAGCGTGCGCCTGGGGCCGGGCATCATTGGCGGCGAGGTCAACTACCGGCTCGCCCCGTGGGGGCGCAAGATCGGGCCGGACCCGGCCTCGATCAACGCCTGCAAGATCGGCGGCATTGCCGCCAACAATGCGTCGGGCATGTGCTGCGGCACGGCGCAAAACAGCTACCGCACGCTGCTGGGCATGCGCGTGATCCTGGCCGACGGCACCGTGCTCGACACCGAAGACGCGCACAGCGTGGCCGCCTTTCGCCAAAGCCACGCTGCCTTGGTGGCGGGCTTGGCAGACCTGGGCGCACAGACGCGCGCCAACCCGGCATTGGCCGCGCGCATTGCCCACAAGTACAAGATCAAGAACACCACCGGCTACAGCCTCAATGCGCTGATCGATTTTGAAGACCCGATCGACATCCTGGCGCACCTGATGATTGGCTCCGAGGGCACGCTCGGGTTTATCGCCCGGATCAACTTTGCCACTGTGCCCGAAGACCCGTTCAAGGCCAGCGCGCTGGTGTTCTTTGAGAATCTTGAGAACGCCTGCCAGGCCGTAATCCAACTCAAAAAAGAGCCGGTCTCGGCGGTGGAACTGCTTGACCGCCCGGCGCTGCGCTCGGTGCAGGACAAGCCCGGCATGCCGCAGGCCATGCGCGCACTCGGCACGGATGCCGCCGCGCTGCTGGTGGAAGTGCGCGGCGAAACGGCCGCCGCGCTGCAACTGCGCATCGACGCAGCGCTGGCCGCCATCAACACCCAGTCCACGGTAGAGCCGCCCGCCTTTTCCACCGACCCCGCCACCTGCGAGATGTACTGGAAAGTGCGCAAGGGCACGTTCCCGTCGGTGGGGGCGATGCGCCGCGCAGGCACCACCGTGATCATCGAAGACGTGGCGTTTCCGGTGGAGTCGCTGGCGCAGGCCACGCTCGACCTGCAGGCGCT
>CAIPBW010000406.1 GCA_903863395.1 uncultured beta proteobacterium | reverse complement strand
TGCGGGTGGCCTGGCCTGGGCGCAGGCGATTCACAGGCAGCGCCCCGAGTTGCCGATTTTTTTGCGCCGCACCAGCGCGCGCACCCTCAGCCAGGCCGAGCTCGACCTGGTGCAGCACCAGTGGTCCAGCAGCGACATGGAGCAATTGCGCGCCAGCGTGGACCGCACCATCTTCAGCCTGCGCTATCCCGTCACCCTGGTGCAAGGCATTGTGGATCTGACCTGCTCGGCGCTGCAGTCGATGTTTCCCAACGCCCAGGTGCGCTCGCAATCGCCCTACGTGGTGCACGACCGCATCATCCACGGCGAAGTCTCGACGCTGATTGCCATCGAGAGCACCTGGTGCCGTGGCTACATGATGCTGCAGACCGAGGAAGGCGCGCTGCGCCAGGGCATGCTTGCGGGCCTGAGCTTTGAAGGCGTGGGTGGCGAACTGAGTTTTCGCGACCTCAACAACATGCTGGGCGAGACCACCAACCTGATCTGGGGCGCGTTCAAGAACCGCTACATTCCGCCCCAGGCCTTTGCCAACCAGCAGACCCAGGTGCCGATCGTGATCAACCACGCGCACAAGTACATCTCGTTTGGCTCGACCGACCCGCAGTTGTGCATCCGTTACGAGTTGTCCGACCCCACGCGCGCAGAGTTGGCACCGCTGGTGATCGTGCAGCGCTTTATCTTCAACCTGCATTGGTCGCCCGAGCAATTTGCAGAATTTTCGGCTAGCGCCTCGCAGTCCGGCCCCACCGGCGAGTTGGACCTGTTCTGAGGCCAGGAGCATATTGATATGGCACACGTTTTGATCGTCGACGATTCCAGCACCATGCGCGAAATCGTGAGCAGCTATTTGAGCAAGAACGGCTTTGAGGTGGCGCTGGCCAACGACGGCCGCGACGGCCTGGAGCAGTTACGCAAAGACCCCTCCATCCGCCTGGTCCTGAGCGACGTGAACATGCCCAACATGGACGGCCTGACCATGGCCGAAAAGATTCGCGGCGAGCTGGCCAACAAGAGCGTGCACATCGTGATGCTCACCACCGAAGACAACCCCGCCATGCGTGAGCGCGGCCGCGCCATCGGCGTGACCGGCTGGGTGGTCAAGCCCTTTCGCGGCGAAGCCGTGCTCGGGCCGTTCAAGAAGCTCTGCGGGTTGTAGTCAGGAAATCGGTAGCCCTGTCGCTGATGCGACAGGGCTCTTAGGTGTCCGCGATGGTTTTGGGAGGAGACATGCCCATTACATTGGTTTGCAGTTGGCGGCGCTCTGAGTGAAAACCCTAGTTTGAAGTGCGTGATGCTGTGGCCACAATGCATTGGCGATTCAACAACAACTGGAGACAACCATGACCGATAGCAAGACCCCACGCCGCAGAAGCCTTCTCAAGGGCGTAGCCCTGGCTGCAGGTGCCATGTCCGCACCGATGATTGCTAAGGGCCAGACCGGGCCGATTTCCATGCGCTGGCAAAGCACCTGGCCGTCCAAGGATATCTTCCATGAATACGCATTGGACTTCGCCAAAAAAGTCAACGACATGACCGGTGGCGACCTCAAGATTGAAGTGCTTCCCGCTGGCGCGGTGGTGCCGGCGTTTGGCTTGCTGGAGGCAGTGACCAAGGGTACGCTGGATGGTGGACATGGCGTCCTGGGGTATCACTATGGCAAACAGAATGCGCTGGCTCTGTGGAATTCTGGCCCGGCCTTCGGCATGGATGCCAATATGCTGCTGTCCTGGCACAAGTACGGTGGCGGGCAGGAACTGCTGGCCAAACTCTACGCATCCATAGGCATGAACGTGACGTCTTTCCTGTATGGCCCGATGGCGACCCAGCCCTTGGGCTGGTTCAAGAAGCCCATTACCAAGACTGAAGATTTCAAGGGCTTGAAGTTCCGTACCAACGGCTTGGCGATCGACCTGTTTACCGCCATGGGTGCAGCCGTGAATGCATTGCCGGGTGGCGAAATTGTGCCCGCCATGGACCGCGGCTTGCTCGATGGAGCCGAGTTCAATAACGCCACATCCGACCGCGTGCTGGGCTTTCCTGACGTTTCCAAGGTTTGCATGCTGCAAAGCTACCACCAAAGCGCCGAGACCTTCGAGATCATGTTCAACAAGCCCAAGTACGAAGCGCTGCCTGACAAAATGAAGGCCATCATTGCCGGTGCCGTTGAGGCCTCGTCGGCCGACATGTCGTGGAAGGCGGTTGATCGCTACTCCAAGGACTACATCGAGTTGCAGACCAAGGACAAGGTCAAGTTCTACAAGACACCTGATTCAGTCCTGCAGGCGCAACTGACTTTGTGGGACGCGATTCTGACCAAGAAGTCGGCTGAGAACCCGTTGTTCAAGGAAATTGTGGCTTCTCAACTCGCTTTTGCCGAGCGTGCGGTGAAGTGGGAGCAGGACACCGTGATCAGTCGACGCATGGCGGCCAATCATTTCTTTGGTGCCAAGAAGGCGGCTCCCAATAAGGCTTGAGTCTGGGAATGTATTGTTTGTTGGCCATCCTGGCGCAGTCGGGATGGCCAGTCTCAACGCGGGTTACGCCATGCAAAAATTCCTTTTGACGATCGACAGAATCAGTACCTTTGTCGGACAGACATTCTCTTGGTTGATTGTCGCTCTTACCTTGATGATCACTTGGGAGGTGTTCTCGCGCTACGCGCTGGACAACCCCCATCCTTGGGCCTTCGACGTCATGATCATGCTGTACGGCACGGTGTTCATGATGGCGGGGGCCTATACCCTGTCCAAGAACGGGCATGTGCGAGGCGACGTGCTGTATGGGTTTTTCCCGCCGCGCCTGCAGGCTGGACTGGATCTGGCGCTCTACATTCTGTTTTTCATTCCTGGGGTGTTTGCACTGGCGTGGGCGGGATATAACTTTGCCGCCGACTCCTGGGCCATTTCGGAGCATTCCAACGTGACTGCCAATGGCCCCCCGGTTTATCCGTTCAAGATGGTTTTGCCGATCGCTGGCGCCTTTTTGCTGGTGCAGGGGGTGGTAGAAATCATCCGCTGTGTGATGTGTCTCAATACCGGCGCGTGGCCCAAACGCATTGACGACGTGGAGGAAGTGGACGTCGACAAGCTCAAGGAGATGGTGCACGTTAACGACGAAGACATCGCCAAGCTGGATGCTTTCGTGGTGCACGCCAAGGAGAGCACACCATGAGGAAAGAAGTCTGGTTTGGCCTGGTCATCATGGCGGCTGTGGTGTTGATAGCATTTGTATTGTTGCCCGCCCCATCGCTCATGACCAACGGGCACCTGGGTTTGTTGATGCTGGCGCTGATCGTGGTGGCCATCATGCTCGGTTTTCCGACGGCCTTTACCCTGATGGGCATGGGCATGATGTTCGCATGGATTGCCTACCGAAGTCAGAACCCGGCGCTGGCGGTGCAGCAGACGCTGGACCTGATGGTGCAGCGCGCCTTCTCGGTGATGTCCAACGACGTACTGATCTCGATTCCGCTGTTCGTCTTCATGGGCTACCTGGTCGAGCGTGCCAACCTGATTGAAAAGCTGTTTAAGAGCCTGCATCTGGCAACCGCCCGCATTCCCGGTTCGCTGGCGGTTGCCACCATCGTAACTTGTGCCGTGTTTGCCACGGCCACCGGTATTGTTGGTGCCGTCGTCACGCTGATGGGGCTGCTGGCCTTTCCTGCCATGCTCAAGGCAGGTTACGACGTCAAACTGTCGGCCGGCGCGATTACGGCCGGTGGCTGCCTTGGCATCCTGATTCCGCCCTCTGTACTGTTGATCGTTTACGGTGCCACTGCTGGCGTGTCGGTGGTGCAGCTTTATGCCGGCGCTTTCTTCCCCGGCATCATGCTGGCGTCGCTGTACGTTGGTTATGTCATTATTGTTGCCAAGCTCAAACCCAGTCTGGCGCCACCGCTGTCGGCAGAAGACCGAAAGGTTGCCTTGCCCGCGTTTGCGCAAGTCGTCTCCAGCACCATCAGCGACAAGGTGCTGCCCGGGCTGATCGGCGCCATCAAAGGCAAGCGCAATGCGGACGTTCCGATGCGCGAACTCTGGAATCACCTCCTGATTGCGGCTTTGCCGGCACTGACCGTGGCGGCGATCATGGGTACCGTGTATATGAGCGTCACAGCCCCTGTGGAACGCGCGCCGGAAGGTGTGGTCGAGATGGGCGGTAGCGGGCTCAATGCTGCCGAGGAGGAACAACTCGCCGGCGGATTGCAGGAACCCGAGGCTGAGGGCGGTTTGCAGGAGCCTCCGACCGAGGGCGTTGATCCGGCAGCCAAGCCGGTGGCGACTGCGTCGGCAGTGGCGTCGCCAAGTGCAGTGGCCAAGCAGGCCGAGCCGACAGCGGCCGAACCCTTGCCGCCGCAGGAACGTCAGCCGGTGCCACTGACGTACTGGATCGCGCTGGCCAGTTGCGTCGTGGGGCTGGTGATTGCATACGCCTTCTTCAGCTTCGCACGGCTTGAGATTTTCAAGATGCTGCTGGGCTCGTTCTTTCCACTGGCGATGCTGATCATTGCGGTGCTGGGCACGATCGTGTTCGGACTGGCCACGCCGACCGAGGCTGCGGCCATGGGCTCAGCCGGTGGCCTGGTATTGGCAGCAGCGTACCGCCGCCTCAACATCGGCATGATCCGTGAATCGGTCTACCTCACTGCCAAGACCAGCGCCATGGTGTGCTGGCTGTTTGTCGGATCAAGCATCTTCTCGGCCGCGTTTGCCTTGCTGGGGGGGCAGGAGATCATCAACCAGTGGGTGCTGTCGCTCAATATGACGCCAGTGCAGTTCATGGTGCTGTCGCAAGTCGTCATCTTCCTGCTCGGCTGGCCGCTGGAGTGGACCGAGATCATCGTCATTTTCATGCCGATATTCATCCCGTTGTTGCCGCATTTCGGCGTCGACCCGCTGTTCTTTGGCTTGCTGGTGGCGCTCAATTTGCAAACCGCGTTCCTGAGTCCTCCGGTGGCCATGGCGGCGTTTTATCTCAAGGGTGTGAGTCCGCCGCACGTCACGTTGAACCAGATTTTTGCTGGCATGATGCCGTTCATGGCGATTCAGGTGTTGGCAATCGTGCTGCTCTATAGTTTTCCGGGCATCGGGCTGTGGCTACCGCACCTGCTCTACAAGTGATGTGACTAGGCGCCGTGGGCAGCGCGCTCGACCACGGCGCGCAGCTTGACGGCGGTGAAGGGCTTGGGCAGATGCTCGTCCATGCCGGCGTCCAGGCAGGCTTGGCGGTCGGAGTCCATGGCGTTGGCGGTCATGGCAATGATGCGCGTGCGCTGGCCTGCGGGTTCGCTCTGGCGAATGATGCGCGTGGCCTCGATGCCGCCCATGACCGGCATCTGCACGTCCATCAGTACCAGGTCCCAGTGTTGCTGCGCAAAGATGTCCACCGCCTCTTGCCCGTTTTCGGCCAGCACCACGCGGTGGTCCCACTTTTGCAGCAGGCTCAGTGCCAGCTTCTGGTTGACCGGGTGGTCTTCCACCAGCAGGATGTGCAGCGCGCGTGGCGCGCCGGACGCTGGCGCTGGCGCTGGGGCTGGGGCGGGCGCTTCGGCCAACGGCATGGCGGCGCTGGCCGAGGGAGTGGCGCGCAAGCGCACGGTGAAGTAAAACGTACTGCCCTGGCCTGGCTCGCTGGAAAGCCAGATGCGCCCGCCCATCAGTTCGACCAGCTTGGCACAGATGGCCAGCCCCAGACCGGTGCCGCCAAACTGGCGCGTGGTGGAACTGTCAGCCTGGGCGAACGCCTGGAACACGCGGTCCTGCTTCTCCTGCGGGATGCCCACGCCGGTATCGGCCACCGACAAGTGCAGATCGAACGCATCGTCGGCCAGCGCCACGATGCGCGAGCGCACTGTCACGCTGCCATGGCTGGTGAACTTGATGGCGTTGTCGCACAGGTTGATCAGGATCTGGCGTAAGCGCCCCGGGTCGCCCCAGAGTACGTCGGGCAGGGCGGAGTCGAGGTGGCACGCCAGCTCCAGGCCCTTTCCGCGCGCACGCGCTTGCATCGACTTGATGGCGTCAGTAATGACTTCAGCCGCAGTAAACGGAATCGACTCGACACGCATCTTGCCGGCTTCGATCTTGGAGAAATCGAGAATGTCGTTAAGGATCACCAGCAGCGACTCGGCCGAACTTTTGACCATGGTCAGATGCTCGCGCTGCTCCGGGTTCAAGGGGCTATCCAGCACCAGATCGGTCAGGCCGATCACGCCGTTCATGGGGGTGCGGATTTCGTGGCTCATATTGGCCAGAAAGTCGCTCTTGGACTGGTTGGCCGATTCGGCCATGCGCGTGAGTTCGCGCAGCGCCAGGTCGGCTGCCTTGCGCTCGGAGATGTCGCGCAAAAAGGCGACCAGGTAGCGCTGGTCGGCACCGGTGACAGTAATCTCCAGGTCGATCCATTTGCCGTTGCTGTGGCGGTGGCGCGTCTCAAAGCGCTCATGCCCCTTCTTGGTGATGCGCCGGATCTGCGTCTGGATTTGCTCCATGGTGGCCACCGCCTCAAAATCGGCAATGCACATCGACATGACCTGCTCGCGGCTGTAGCCCATCATGCGGCAGTAGCCGGGGTTGACGTCAACAAACGCACCGTCGGCGTCGAGCACCCAGTAGCCGTCGTTGGTGCTGTCGATGGCCTTCTCGGCGTTTTGCGCGCGTTGGCTCAGGCGCAGCATCATGGGCAGGATCAGTGCCACCACCAGAATGCTGAGCAGGCTCGCGGCCACCAGGGTCTGCACCAGCGTCAGGGGCACGGCCGGCAGCAGCAATGGCAGCGCCAGCATCACCAGCAACTGCCCGGCAAATACCAATGCCCCCAGCGTGACCAAATAGGTCACCCTGGTGTTGTTGTCCCTGATCCAATCACCCCAACGACGCACGCCTGATCCTTCTGAAATTTGCGCCAAGTATCGCAGAGGTGAGCGATTTGCGTTGCCCTCGCCATGAACCCGCTTCGGCAGTGTGATCATCCATTCCCGCTATTGCGGAAAACATTCCCGTCATTGCGAACGACCATCCCCGTCCTTGCGAATTCCATCCCCGTCATTGCGAACGAAGTGAAGCAATCCATGTCTTCGGATTGCGTCATCGCGAGGCCGAAGGCCGTGGCGATCCATGACTTTGTGCCCGCATGGATTGCCGCGCTTCGCTCGCAATGACAGCCAAAGGACATGGACTGCCGCGTCG
>CAIPBW010000405.1 GCA_903863395.1 uncultured beta proteobacterium | reverse complement strand
GCGGTAGCGCTTGACGCAGTGGGGGATGATGTCCTTGCCAAAGTCGTGGCTGGAGCGGGGGTCGTCGGCGTCGCGGCGCAACTGTTCAAACAGGAAGCGCGCATTGAAGACGTAGATGCCCATGCTGGCCAGGGCGGTGTCAGGGCGACCCGGCATGTGCTGCGGTCGGGCGGGTTTTTCCTCGAAGCTGACGATGCGGTTGTCGTCGTCCACAGACATCACGCCAAAGCCGCGAGCGTCGGCAAGGGGTACCTCGATGCAGGCCACGGTGAGGTCGGCGTGGCGCTCGACGTGCTCGGCCAGGATGCGGCCATAGTCCATGCGGTAGATGTGGTCGCCCGACAGAATCAGCACGTATTCGGGGTTGGCGTGGCGGATTTCGCGCAGGTTCTGGAACACCGCGTCGGCAGTTCCCTGGTACCAATGGGATTCGTCGACCTGCTGCTGCGCGGGCATGATCTCGATGAACTCGCCCAGGCGACCGTCCAGAAAGCTCCAGCCCAGTTGCAGGTGGCGAATCAGGCTTTGCGCCTTGTACTGGGTGGCCACGCCGACGCGGCGCACGCCCGAGTTGACGCAGTTGGAGAGTGTGAAGTCGATGATTCGGAACTTGCCGCCAAAGGGAACGGCTGGCTTGGAGCGCCAGTCGGTGAGCTCGTGCAATCGGCTGCCACGGCCACCGGCCAGCACCATGGCAAAGGTGTTGCGTGTGAGCTGGCTGACAAAGCGCTGCCCCTTACCGGCGCGAAAGCCGGCGCTTGATTCGTCGTCTGTTGCCATGACTAAACTCCCGTGTCGTCTTGACTGGTGGATATCCGCCCGAGGCGGCCGTCGCGACTACTTGATGTGTCGTCGGCGTCGCTCTTCCGAGACGAATTCTTCCATGTCGGGGTCGAGTGCGCTGCGCGAGCTGACAATGCCCACCGGCTTTCCTTGGTCAACCACCGGCACGTGGCGAAAGCCGTTTTCGTGCATCATTACCAAGGCGTAGCCAAAGGACTTGTCGGGGTCCACCGTTTGGGGCGAAGGCGTCATCACGTCGCCCAGCAGCGTGGTTTGCACGTCGCGCCCGGCGGCGATCACCCGGAACACGGCATCGCGCTCGGTGAAGATACCTACCAACTGATCTTGCGCCACCACCATGACTGCGCTCACGCGCATGCTCTCCATCTGCCGGGCGGCATCGAACACGGTGGTCTGCGGCGATGCCGTCAGAACCCGCTTTTGTTCCATGACATTCTTGACGCGTTGGCTGAACATGTGTGACTACCGAATTGAAAATGCTGGGATGAACCCAATCCATTATTCGCAACAATTCGCAGTAGACACTGATATAAGTCAGTAGATGGGTGCGCTCCACCCCTAGGGTTTCCCCTATCAGAGCTACTCAACCGTTGGCAATGCGACTTACCAGCGCCTTGGTGAATGCGCCGGTGGATGCGCTGCCGCCCAGGTCGCCGGTGCGCACCTTGTCCACGTTGAGGGTGGCGTCGATGGCCTTGCGCAGGCGCGTGGCTTGCTCTGGCAGTTTGACGTGGTCGAGCATCATGGCAGCAGCGAGCATCAGTGCAATCGGGTTGGCCAGGCCTTTGCCTGCGATATCGGGTGCCGAGCCGTGCACTGCTTCAAAGATGGCCGCGTCGGTACCGATGTTGGCACCCGGCGCCATGCCCAGGCCGCCCACCAGACCGGCCACCAGGTCAGACAGGATGTCGCCAAACAGGTTGGTGGTGACCAGCATGTCGAACTGCCAGGGGTTGAGCACCAGTTTCATGGCGCAGGCGTCGACGATGACCGTTTCCAGCTCGAACTTGCCCTTGTACTGGCGCTCGTACAGGTCGACGCCGGTTTCGAGGAACAGGCCGGTGAGCGCCTTCATGATGTTGGCCTTGTGCACGATCGAGACCTTCTTGCGCCCGGTGGCGACTGCATGCTCAAACGCGTATTCCAGCAGGCGGCGGCTGCCCTGGCGGGTGTTGACGCCGGTGGCCATGGCCACGGCGTGCGGGTCGCCGTCGATGGGGATGTAGTGCTCGTGGCCGATGTACAGGCCTTCGAGGTTTTCGCGCACCACCACCAGATCGATCTTGTCAAAGCGCCCGCCGGGGATGATGGTCAGGGCCGGACGCAGATTGGCGTAAAGCTGAAATTCTTCGCGCAGGCGCACGTTGGAAGAGCGGTAGCCGCCGCCCGAAGGTGTTTCCAGCGGGCCCTTGAGCGCCAGCCGGGTGCGCCGGATGCTGTCCAGGGTGGCCTTGGGCAGGGGGTCTCCCTCGGCCTTGACGCCGCCAAGCCCGGCAATCTGGCGATCCCATTCAAAGGGCGCTTGCAGCGCATCAAGTGCGGCCAGGGTGGCGTCAACGATTTCAGGGCCGATACCGTCGCCGGGAATGAGGGTGGCAGGAATGCGAGTAGACATAAAAATGGCTTTTTCCGGGGGAAGTTTGCAAGGGCTTCATTGTCGCCCCGGTCCCTGACATGGCACTGTCAGGCTTGCCAAAGCGCCCGTTCAAGCCTCTGGCGGCACAAAAAACCACAGCACCAGGTAGGCAAACAAGCCGCTGCCGCCCACGATCAGCAACAGGGCAAAAACCATGCGCCAGAGCCATGATCCCACGCCTGTGGTGGCCGCCAGCCCGCCGCAGACGCCGCCAATCCAGCGGTCGCTGCGGGAGCGGCGCAGGCCATTGACGGCCTGCAGCACAGAGTCGGCGGGTTGCGGCGTGCCCAGCAAGCGCGCCTTGGCGCGCTCAAATTCTTCGGCGCTGAGGCTGCCGCGCTCGCGCATTTGCTCCAGTTGGGTCAGTTCATCGGCAAGGGTCATGACAAGCTCCAAAAACGCGCCTCGGTGGACGCATGGGACAACTATAGAGGTCACACCTGCAGGCGTACAGCCCGGTGCGACGAAGTGCAGAAAGGCAGGGGTGAATGCGCGTGTGGGCGGGGCAAAACAAAAGCCCCTGGTCGCTGGGCCAAGGGCTTTGAATTTGGTGGTGATAGGTGGATTTGAACCACCGACATCAGCATTATGAATGCTGCGCTCTAACCAACTGAGCTATATCACCGAAGGCCGCAATTATAGCGAGAAATCAGGCGCGCTCGGTGGCCGCTTGGGGGCCTAGCTGTGGGTGAACTGGGGCTTGCGCTTGTTGACGAAGGCGTCCATGCCTTCTTTCTGGTCGGCGGTGGCAAACAGGGCGTGGAACATGCGCCGCTCAAAGGCGATGCCGTCGCTGAGTGTGCCTTCAAAGGAGCGGTTGACCGACTCCTTGGCCGCCATGGTGGCAACCTGCGAGAAGCTGCAAACCATCAGCGCTGCGCCCAGCGCCTCTTCCATGAGTTTGTCGGTGGGCACCACGCGGCTGACCAGTCCGGCACGCTCGGCTTCGGCGGCGTCCATCATGCGCCCGGTCAGCGCCAGGTCCATCGCCTTGGCTTTGCCTACAGCGCGCGGCAGGCGCTGTGTGCCACCGGCCCCGGGGATGATGCCGAGCTTGATTTCGGGCTGGCCGAACTTGGCGCTCTCGGAGGCAATGATGAAGTCACACATCATCGCCAACTCACAGCCGCCGCCCAGGGCAAAACCGCTGACGGCGGCAATCACCGGCTTGCGGATGCTGCGGATGGCTTCCCAGTTGCGGGTGATGAAGTCGCCCTTGTAGGCGTCGGCAAAGGTGAAGGTGGCCATGGCACCAATGTCGGCCCCGGCGGCAAACGCCTTTTCGCTGCCGGTGAGCACCATGCAGCCGATGGCCGGGTTGGCGTCAAAGGCTTTGAGTGCCTGGCCCAGTTCGTCCATCAACTGGTCGTTAAGGGCGTTGAGCTGCTTGGGGCGGTTCAGGGTGATGACGCCAACTTGGTCGCCTTCGATCCGGGTCTGGATGCATTCGTAGGTCATGGTGTGGTTTCCTTGAGGTGAAGAAGAAAGGGGTCAGCTCTGGCCGGTGAGCCAGGGGCGGGCGCGCTCGGCGTTCTTGAGCGTGAGGCGCAGTGTGTGGGTTGGCGCGGGTAGGGTCAGGGGCAGGTTGAGCAGGCGTTGGTCGCGCGCTACCAGCGCCACAACTTTCTTGGCCTTGCCAGCGTACAGCGCCAGGTCGTCCAGTGTGCGCATGCGCCACGCCTGCGCGTCGGTCCCGCGCCCGACGTGCAGGCCCAGCCACTCGTCGCCACTGGAAAAACCGGCCTGCTCTGCGGCCCCGCCGCGCAGCACATGCGACATTTTGAGGCTGCTGCCTTCCTTGACGCGCAGGCCCAGGCGCTCGGCCACCGGGCCTGGTTCGTGGTGGACTTCGATGCCATGGCGCTGCAGCAGCGCCAGCGTGGGCAACTCGGCCGTGCCGTGGACCCAGCGCGCAAGCTCGCCCGTGTAGGAGCGGTGCCCGAGTTGCTGCAGCACCTGGGCCAGATCGTCTTGCGCCATGGGCCCGCCCTGGCAGCGCTGCCAGAGGGCGACCATCACGGCGTCGAGCGTGGTGTGGCCTTCGTGGCGCAGGGTCAGGTCCAGGCACAGCGCCACCAGCGCGCCCTTGGTGTAGTAGCTCACCGTGGCGTTGGGGGTGTTTTCGTCCTGGCGGTAGTACTTCACCCAGGCGTCAAAGCTGGCCTGGGCCACGCTTTGCAGTTTGCGCCCCGGCGTCTGCTCCACCTGGTTGATGGTTTTTGCCAGCAGTGTGAGGTAGGTGGCATCGTCAATGCGCTGGCAGCGGCGCAGCAACAGGTCGTCGTAGTAGCTGGTAAAGCCTTCAAAAAACCACAGCAGCTCGGTGTAGTTCTCGCGCGTGTAGTCGTACTGCGCCAACTCCAGCGGGCGCAGGCGCTTGACGTTCCAGGTGTGAAAGTATTCGTGGCTGATCAGGCCCAGCAGCCGGGTATAGCCTTCGTTGGGTTTGGCGCTGGTGGCAGTGGGCGCGACGCTTTGCTGCGGCAAATCCGCGCGCTTGCAGATCAGGGCGGTGGAGTTGCGGTGTTCCAGCCCGCCGTAGCTGTCGTCAACCGCATTGAGCATGAACACGTAGTCGCGCTGCGGCGGCTTCTTGTTGCCGTGCCAGAAGCGGATTTGTGTCTGGCAGATTTTCTGGGTGTCGGCCAGCAGGCGCGCACCGTCAAACGAAGGCGCGGCACCCGCCACCACAAAGCGGTGCGCCACGCCACCGGCCTGGAACGTGCCGCTCCAGAACGCGCCCATTTCCACCGGGCAATCCACCAGTTCGTCGTAATTGGCGGCGACGTAATTGCCAAAACCGCGCTTGTCCACGCGCTGCGCGAGCGCACCCGTAGCCACCGACCAGTGCGCAATGGCTGCGCTGGAGACAATCTCCACGCTGTGCGCGCAGTGCTCCTGGCCCTGCACACTCAGGAACAGGCTGGTGCCGTTGAAGAAGCCGCGCTCTGCGTCGAGCCAGGCGGTGCGTACCGAGTTGTCCAAGGCATAGACCTGGTAGCGCAGCACCAGGGGTTGCCCCGGTTGCGCCGCAACTTCCCAGCGGTGCTTGTCCAACTGGCGCAGCGCGAGTTGGCGCTTGCCCTGGTGCGCCTGGAGTTGCTGCAGGTTTTTGGAAAATTCGCGCACCAGGTAGCTGCCCGGAATCCACACCGGCAGGGCCAATTGCTGCACGGCGGCAGGCGCGTCAATGGTGAGTGTGACGCCAAACAGGTGGGCGTGCAGGTCGGCTGCTTCAACGCGGAAGTGAACCCCGGGGGGCGTGCCAGTGGTACTCATGTAGCGTGGCGGGGTGCCGCTTAACCTTTGGCCTCGGTGAGGTTGGCTTCAACCTGCTTGGCGTCGATGGCACCGGGAACGCGCGTGCCGTTGATGAAAATCAGCGTCGGCGTTCCGTCAATCTTGCTCTTGTGGCCCAGGTCCACGTTGCGCGTTAGCGCGGTGGTGTCGCAGGTGCTCCCCGCAGCCAGTGCCGGTACGGGTTGCTCGCGCACCATCCAGTCCTGCCAGGCCTTGGCCCGGTCGGGCGCGCACCAGATCGCCTTGGACTTCTCGCCCGAGTCGGCGCCCAGAATGGGGTAGAGGAACATGTAGATGGTGATGTTGTCCACCTTTTGCAGGTCGCGCTCAAAGCGTTTGCAGTAGCCGCAGTTGGGATCTTCAAACACCGCCAGCTTGCGGCTGCCGTTGCCGCGCACGATGGTAAAGGCGTCTTTGAACGGCAGGGCGTCAAACTTGATGGCGGTGAGTTTGGCCACGCGCTCCTCGGTCAGGTTCTTGCGCGCCTTGGTGTCAATCAGGCTGCCCTGGATCAGGTAATTGGCCTGTGCGTCGGTGTAATAAATGTCGTTGCCCACGCGCACTTCAAACAGCCCGGTAATCGGGGTCTTGGAGACTTCGTCCACGCTCTTGAGTTGCGGTATGCGCTCGGCGATGTTCTTGCGAATGTTCGCTTCCTGCGCGCTGGCAATCGGCAGGATCAGGGCTGCCGCAAGAAGGGATAACAGGGTGCGCAGTTTCATGGTGTGGTTTTCCAGGGTAGAGGGGGTAGGGCTGCGTCGCCCATGGCGCGGCGGGCAACCCAATGCTTGATAGAGCCGCTGCGCTCGAATTGGTTCATTCCCCAGTTGCGCAAGCTGCGTAGCGCCGCGTTGGGTTGGGTAAATATCCGTTGCAGTGCGTCGTTGGCCTGGCCCAGCACGGCAAATTCGGCCTTGCGTGAGCGCTCGTACTGGCGCAGCAGGCGCGGGTCGTCCAACGTGCGCCAGTAGGGGCGTTCGCTCAGTACGCGCACCAGGTCGGCCACATCGGACAGGCCCATGTTCAAGCCCTGGCCGGCCAGGGGGTGCATGTTGTGGGCCGCATCGCCCGCCAGCGCCCACGCACCTTGGGGCCCTTGGCCAATCCAGCGCCGCGCCAGTGCCTGTTGCAGTGACCAGACG
>CAIPBW010000404.1 GCA_903863395.1 uncultured beta proteobacterium | reverse complement strand
GTGGTGGCCTTGCGCATGTCGCCGCTGCCTTGCCAATCGCCGCCCACCAGCACGGTGCCGCCGCCGGTGGCGCCGCTGGCGTCGATGCGGCTGCCCTCTTGCAGCGTGATGGCGTCGCCCTCAAGCACAATGCGCCCGCCCTTGGCGGTGAGGCTGTTGGCTTCGAGCGTGCCGCTGTTGGTGATGACGCTGCCCTGCAACTGGCTGGCCGCGTTGGCCGAGAGGATGATCAGCCCGCCGGGGGCGCGCACGGCGTTTTTGTTGTCAATCAGCGCGGCAATGGTGGAGGGCTCCACGCGGATGTTGGTCAGCGTCTTGTTGCTGTCAAACTGCAGTTCATAGGCCTCGCCCGCTGCCAGTGCCACCGTGCCCATCTGCGCCACGATGACGCCGTTGTTGCGCACCTCGGGTGCCAGCAGGGCAATGTAGCCACCCAGGCCGGCTTTGAGTTCACCGTCGTTGGTGATGCTGCCGGTGGCACCGCTGCGTGTGAAGCGGAAGTTGCCGTCCATGAAGTCGGCGTTGCTGATGCTGCCGGTGGTGGCCAGCAGGCCACCCACATCAAAGCTGGCACTGGCACCAAAATACACGCCATTGGGGTTGCTGAAGAACACCTGGCCCGGCGCCGTGACGCGGCCAAAGATCTGGCTCGGGTTGCTGTCAAGCACGCGGTTGAGCACCACGCTGCTACTGGAGGGTTGCAGGAAGTTGACGCTGGCGGCAGAACCCAGGTTGAAGGTCTGCCAGTCAATGGCAGCGCGCTGGCTGGTCTGGTTGATGTTGAGCGCAGAGCCCACGGGCGCGGCAATGCTGGCCTGCCCGGCCACCACCTGGCCGCCGGTGGGCAGTTGGGTGGGTGCAGGCGGCACGGGTGGTGCGGCAAAGACCTGCGCGGGCAACAAGCCCAGGAACCCCGCTGCCGCCAGGGCCACAACGCCAGACGTGCGCTTGCCGCGCGTGCGTGCGGTTTCGGCCACGGCCACCCAGGCTTGGGCTTTTTCATTCCAGACGATGCGATGAATTTTGTTCATTTTGTAATCCAATGCCTCAGAACGGCGCGCTGACGGTGAGCCAGAAGCGGTTGGCAATCAGGGAGCCGTCCTGGTCATTGCCGGTGAGTGTGGGGTTGGGGTTGTCGCCAATGCGGCGCGCCAGGGTTGCCTTGACGTTGATGCCGGCAGGCGCTTGCCACGCCAGCGTAAGGCCCGCGCCCTTGAGTGTGATGTTGTTCAGTTCGGGGGCGCCGGGGTAATCGTTGGTTTTGTTGACCGTCACCTGGCCATAGTCAAAAAGGCCGCCCACGGTCACGACATCGCTCAGGCGGTAGCGCAGTTCCAGGTTGAGCATCTGCCCTTCCGACCCACCACCTTCACTGCCGGGATAGGCGCGCACACCACTGGAGCCACCGAGATAAAACTTTTCGCCAGAGTCCAGATTCTTGCCGGCCACCTGGCCCGAGAACAGGGCGGTAAAGGACAATTGATCGGTAAGGGTCTGCTGGCGGCTCAGGCTCCAGCGCAGCTTGCCGTAATGCCCCGCGGTGTTGGTGGTGATGCTGTCAGAAACCTTGTTGGGCGAGCCCTCCAGATCGACGCTGCCATCGGTGTAGTTCAAACTGGCACTGCTGGCACCGCCGCCGCCCAGATTGTCAAAAACGTTGGCAGTAAGGCCTACGGTCAGGGCATCAATTTGGTAATGGCTGGTCACGCTGCTGCCGGCCTGGTTATCAAAGTTCTTGCGGTCATATCCCAGCGCAAGGTACAGGTTGTTCATGCGGTTGCGAATGATGGGGTAGCTCGCTTCCAGACCACTGGTGGTTGAACTGCCTTTGCTGTCGAGTGCTTCAAATTCCGGGGCGATGAGCTTGTAGCTCATCAGCGAGGTGCTGGCCCCCACGCGCCAGCCATCAAGCCCCACAGGCAGCGTGAAGCCCAGGCGCAGGTAGTCGCTGCCCTCTGTATGTGAAAGGCTGGCAGCAATCTGGTCGCCGTATCCGAACGGGCTTGCCAGCGTCAAGTTTGCCGCCAGACTTTGGCTGCCGCTTGAGCGTGAGCCCGTGTTGGCGCCAGAGATGTCGCCGGTGAGCAAGGGCTCGTCCAATAGTTTGAGAACCAGGTCTGTCTCACCATCGCGCGCGCCCTTGACGAACATTCCCGCCACGGCAACACCGGGAATATCGTCGGCCAACAGTTGCGCACGGTCGAGCTTTTCGGCATTGAGCAGTTCGCCGATGGGCTGCGCCGCCTCAATCATGCGCAGCACAGTTTCGCTTTTGAAGCGCGTGGGGGAAGCGCCTTCGGTGTGCGCGCCACCAAATACCGCTTCGACAATCTGGATGGTGATAACGCCTTCGGTCACATCCTGTCGCGGCAGGTAGGTGCGCACCGTCCAGCCCGCATCGCGGTAGGCCTGTGCAATGGCCGTGGCAACGCTCTGCAAATCGTTAAAGCCGAGTGGCCGGTTGAGAAACCCGCTCACAACACTTGCCAACTGTGCCGATGCAATCAGCGTATTGCCCGCAAAGCGGAACTCCTTTACCGTGACGGTGGTTGTAGCGATCGACTGCAAGGTAGGTGGTTCGGCTCGCTGCGCTGGCACCTGTCTGCCAGGCAGCTTGAGTTCGCGCTCACGTTCCAACTGCTGACGCAGACTGCCTGCATCGGGAACCTGCCCAAAGGCAATAGTGCCAATGAGCGACGCAGCTACCATGTACGCCAACCGAGAAAATCCAAATTTTGTTTTCACGCTATTCCCCCATGATCCCCAATGCACAAACACTGCTGGGCTGTGGATTGAGTCTATGGAAAACAAGCGCGCGAATGCTGTCAAATACTGACACTGACAAAGGCTGACATTTGCCAAAAGAGCCGGGCAATCCATGACTGCCAGCTGTACGACTGCCGCTCCATGCTCGCAGTGACGAGACCACGGTTCATGGTCTCCATGCACGTCATTGCGCGGTAGCGGTAACATGGGTGCCATCCAATGCCACCAGGCTAGCGTTGTCCAAGGCTCAAGCAAAACCATGTACAAGATCACTATCCGCATCGTCATGCTGCTGCTTCTGAGCCTTCCGGCGTTGGCGCAAATTGACGTTCGCGATCTAGCGGTGCTCGAAGACCGAGATGGGACGGCCACCATTCAGACCATCGCAACACTGCCGGACACAGCCTTTTCACCACGACCCAACGGACTGAGCGAGGGTTTCAGCCGTTCAGTTCACTGGTTGCGCTTTACGGCGCAAGCGCCGTCGGGCCAGGCAGGTCAGTGGTGGCTGGAAATTCATCCCACCTATCTGGATGACATCCGACTGTTTGAGCCTGATCCGGCGCGCCCGGGCGCTTTCATCGAACGCCAGACGGGTGACAGGTTCCCTTTTGTCGAACGTGAAGCACCTTACCGGGGTTTTGTGTTTCGCGTCGCGCTGGCCGAGAGCGAGACGCGCACCTTCCATCTGCGACTGCAGACCACCAGCACGTCACTGATGATGATCAAGGCGTGGCCGGTGCAGCAATTCGAAGCGGCTGCACTGGGCGAATACATGTTGTTGGGCGCTGCGTTTGGCTTGCTGGCGATCATTCTTGCTATCAACCTGATGTATTGGTGGTATCAGCGCGAGTCTCTCAATCTTCGCTACTTCGTATACATCTCCGCCATCATTGTGAATTCAACGTTCGTTCAGGGGTTCGCCGCGCAATTCCTCTTGCCCGAGCAGCCACTGCTAGTCAATGACCTGCAAAACCTGAGCAGCTTTTTGACGACCTCAGCGGCCGCGTACCTTTACCAGGGCGTCTTGATGCTCGACCAGCGGCCCCGTGTGTTCTTGTGGCTGTATCGGATACTCGCGTGGCTGCCCTTGCTCCTGATACCGGCCATTCCCTTAGGTCATTTCACGGAGGCCCAGCGCACGGTGATCGGCTATGCCACCTTTTTGGCCCCGATCGCGGTGGGTCTGAGCATAAAGATGCTTCGAGAACGTGTTGCTGGCGGGGCGCTGCTGGTGGTGGCAGGCATGTTCAGTGTCTTGACCATCGGAATGGCGATTCTGCAGATACAGGGGTACTTTGCCGGCAACTTCATCATCCTGCACGCCTTCCTGATCGGTACCATCGGTAACGTCATCGCCTTGCATCTGGCCATTGGTGCACGGTATCGCGCGCAGGCGATACTGCAACAGCAAACCGCTGCGCAAGGCCGACTGTCGGAGCTCAAGGCCGAGCGCGAGATGCGGGGCCGCGAGGAGCAGTCGCGCTTTATTTCCATGATCGCGCATGAGATCAAGACGCCGCTTGCCAGCGTGGTTGCTGCCTCTGATGTTCTGGAAATACTCAACAAGACTTCCACGCCTGAAGTAAAAGATCGCATTGAACGCATTCGGCGCAGTGCGCACCGCATTGATGGCATCTTCAACCGCTACCTGCAAATGGACCGTAGCGACAAAGCGCGATCCCGCCCCAATTTTATGGAGCATTCCCTGTATCAGGTAGTTAAGCTTGCAGTGAGCCACTTCACCGGTGAAACACTTCGTCTGCGCCTCCATCTTGGGGACGATGTGCGTCTGGTGTGCGACGCTGATCTTATTTCTACGGCCATGCTCAACCTGATCGACAACGCGATGAAATACTCGCCGACCGATGAAGGGGTGGAACTGAGCACGCGTTTGCATGAGGGCCACGAAGTCATCATCGATATCGTTGACCACGGGCCTGGTGTATCCGCAGACCTGGGCGATGCCATCTTCGAGCGCTATGTGCGCTCGCCCGAACATGCCAACATACCTGGCACCGGTGTGGGCCTTTCGCTGGTGCGCGAGATCGCAATGCTGCACCAAGGCAGAATCGAGGTACTGACCGACGAAGGTGGTGGCGCCCGGTTCCGACTCACCTTGCCGATCCGCATGGCTGGCGCAATGTCAGGAATTGACAGCTAAGACGCGCTTGACGTTCCTAAAATCTGTTCATTTACAAGGCTGAAAAACTCCCGCCGTGATTCATGTACATGTGATCGAAGACGACCCCGGACTGCTGGATGACATTGTCTTCGGCCTGCGGCATGAGGGGCTCGAAGTCTCTGGCGCACCTGATGGCAGTGACTTGACCCAGCGCCTAGAACGTGACCCGATAGATGTTCTGGTTTTGGATCTGACGCTGCCCGATGAGGACGGCCTGATCATCGCCAGTCGCCTGCGCAAGACCCGCCCCAACCTGGGCGTGGTGATGCTCACCGGGCGCAGCAGCTTGGCAGATCGCGTCATCGGGCTCGAATCTGGTGGCGATATGTACCTTTGCAAGCCGGTTGACCGGCGCGAGCTGGTGGCCGCTATTCGCGCGGTATCGCGCCGCGTGGTGATGCTGCCGCCGCAAAAGGCCGCGTGGATTCTGGAGCGCGAGGGCATGAAACTACTGGGCCGCGAGGGCGTTGAAATCACCCTGACGCGCCAGGAGTTCTTGTTGCTTCAGGTGTTCTCCAAGGCCTACGGTGGCGAAGCGTCGCGCAAGAAACTGATCGAGGGACTGGAAAAGAATTTCCTCGATTACGACCAGCGCCGACTCGAAACCCTGGTCAGCCGCCTGCGCCGCAAAATCGCCGAGACTACCGGCGCGAAGGACATCATCCGCTCCATGCGCACCGAAGGCTATCTCTTTACCGAGCCGGTTCAGGAGCGATAACCGCTGTTAACTCAAACGCCAGCACTGGCGATCCGGGCGATGCGGGCCTCGGCTGCGAGCCAATCATCCTCTGCACTACCGTCAGCGCCGTTGCGTTCTTCGTAGATTGCATATGCGGTGCGGCGGATCGCGTCCTCTTTTGACGCCGGTACAGACTCGCTTTGCTTCTGCGAAGGCCGCCCGTCAAATTGACGACCAGGATCCACGTCGCCCGCGCTTTGTTGGGATTCAAGAAAGACCGGTTTTTTTCTCGCCATGTTGTGCCTCGTAATGGTGGGTGTACTTGTGACGGCGCGCAGGTAGGACAACACCGACCCTCCGCAGGCGGCATCTGCGCCGTCAATCGCCGCATCAGTGTGATGGGGCAAGCCGCAGGGGCGTTGAGAAAAATCAACGTTGGCATGGCGCGTCATCCAACCCCGGGTTAATGGGAATGGAACTTGCCTGCGCGCCTGGGTAGAGTGGTTTAGAAATTCCAGTTCGAGCCGACTCCACCCTATTCGTCGGCTTGCCGGTTGCTTGGACTTGGACGTCTTTTGGAGAACGCACATGGGCAAAATCCGTGATTTCTTGT
>CAIPBW010000403.1 GCA_903863395.1 uncultured beta proteobacterium | reverse complement strand
CGAACTGCTCAACCCCCGCACGCGCTTTAACAACTGGGGGGCTTTGCTCGATGCGCGCTTGTCGCTGCACCACCTGGACGAAATCTGCGAAGACCAGCGCGCCGCGCTGCAGGACTGGATCGAGGCGATCAAGACCTGGCCCGACGCCGACTCGGCAGCCGAACAGCGCGAACGCGACCTTCTGCAAGTGCGCAGCCGCGATGTGCTCGAGCACATCGAGCGCGTGGTGCACCACGTGCGCCGGCTGGAACAAAGTGCCGAAACTGCCGTGCAGATGCACTTCAGCGTGCAGGGCAGCCGCACCAACGACATCATGCGCACGCTCACCGTGCTGACCGCGATCTTTTTGCCGCTGAACCTGATCACCGGCTTCTTTGGCATGAATTTCGACGCGCTGCCCCTGATCCACCAGCAAAAAGGCCTGCTGTGGGCGATCGGCATCATGGTGCTGATCGCGACAACCCTGGTGCTGGTGTTCTGGCGCAAGCGCTATCTGGCGCGCAGCCAGCAATAGCGTCGCGTCAAATGTAGGGCGCGCTTAACTGCTCATTGGCCAGCACCCGCTGTGTGGCCTCGCGCTCAAGCATGCGCAACAGGTACGGCCCCAGGTGCGCCCGGTCGCGCGCCGGGTTGCTGTCAAAGTTGCGCGTCCAGCGGCACAACGTAAACACATAGGGATCGAGCGCGCTGAACTGCTTGCCCATGAACCACGGCCCGGCGTTGTGTTGCACTTCGTCGTCAAGCAGGTCCAGCAGGCCGCCTATTTTTTTCTGCGCCTGCGCCTTGACCTCGGCAGCACCCGCAACGTTGCCGTCATCCACCCAGCGCTCGGGGTAGAAATACACAATCAGGCTGCTTTGCAAGGTGTTGGTCAGCCACACCAGCCATTTGTAGAACTGCGCACGCTGCGCCGTGCCCACGGGCGGGGCCAGGCCGGCCTGGGGGTGCGTGTCGCACAGGTGCATGCAGATGGCAGCAGTCTCGTACAACACCAGCTCGCCATCGGTCAGCGCGGGCAGCAGCCCGTTGGGATTCAGGCGCAGAAAAGCGGGCGATTTGTGCTCGCCGCTGGCGCGGTCCACCAGCACGCGCTCAAACGGAACGCCCAGTTCTTCGAGCAGCAAGTGCGCGATCATGCTGGCGGTGCTGGGGTAGTAGTGCAACTGAATCATGGCGTCTCCTTGCCTTCTGTTATGACCACAATTATCAAACCTTTGGCGTGGCTTGCGCGCACAATCGCGCGGCCATGCCCACACTCCCACCCCCGCCCCCGTGGTGGCTGCAGCCCAGCGCGCAGACCCTCTCCGACAGCACGCGCCTGCGCAGCGGCCTGAGCGCGCAGGAGGCTGCACAGCGCCTGTCCACCCATGGCCCCAACCAGTTTGGCAAGTCCACGCAGCAGCCGCTTCTGCTGCTATTCCTGCAGCGCTTCAAGAATCCGTTGGTTCTGATTCTGCTGATCGCCAGCACGGTATCGGCCTTCAGCGGGGAACTGGCCAACTTCTTCATCATCAACGGCATCGTGTTGATGAGCGTCACGCTCGACTTTGTGCAGGAGTACCGCGCCAATACGGCCGCACAGAAGCTGCGCGCCTGTGTGACCCTGCAAACCAGCGTGCTGCGCGATGGAGCGACCCAGCGCATCGACGCCAGCGGCGTGGTGCCCGGCGACGTGGTACAGCTCAGCGCGGGCGACCTGATTCCGGCCGACGCCCTGGTGCTGCTGGCGGATGACTTTTTCGTCAAACAAGCCCTGCTCACCGGCGAGTCGTATCCGGTAGAAAAACACGCCACACCGCCCGGGGCTGAGGCCACCGACCTGGCCAGTGCCACCAACGCGGTGTTCATGGGTACCTCGGTGATCAGCGGCAGCGCCAGCGTACTGGTGGTCAACACCGGAGCGCAGACCTCGATGGGTGAAATCGCCGAGCACATTGCGCGCGCCAGTGCGCCCTCGTCGTTCGAACTCGGTACGCGCCGCTTTGGCATGCTGATCATGCGCCTGACGGTGTTGATGGTGCTGTTCGTGCTGCTGGCCAACGCCTGGACGCACAAACCCTGGCTGGAATCGTTCCTGTTTGCGGTGGCGCTGGCGGTGGGCCTGACCCCGGAACTGCTGCCCATGGTGGTGTCGGTCACGTTGGCGCGCGGCGCACTGCGCATGGCGCAACGGCACATGATCGTCAAGCGCCAAAGCGCCATTCAGGACCTGGGCTCGATGGATGTGCTGTGCACCGACAAGACCGGCACGCTGACCGAGGCGCGCATCCGCATGGAGCGCCATGTGGACGCACGCGGCCAAAGCAGCGAGCGCGTGCTGGAGCTGGCCTACTTCAACAGCTTCTTTGAAAGCGGCCTCAAGAGCCCGCTGGACGATGCCATCCTGGCGCACGAGCACATTGACGTGGGCACCTGGACCAAGATCGACGAAGTGCCATTTGACTTCGAACGCCGCCGCGTCTCGGTACTGATCGACAACGGCGTGCAACGCTGGCTGGTGGTCAAAGGCGCGCCAGACGACATTGTGGGTTTGTGCACGCACTGCGAGACCTCTGACCCGGCCCAACCCCAGGCGCTGGATGCGGCGGCGCTGGCACAGGTCCAGACCCAGTACCACGCGCTGGAAGAACAGGGTTTTCGCGCCCTG
>CAIPBW010000402.1 GCA_903863395.1 uncultured beta proteobacterium | reverse complement strand
TGCGCCAGGAAGCGCGAGTCGGGGTAGTTGCGGTCGAGCACGCGCTTGGTGTCGTCGCGCAGTTGCGTCATCTCCAGCGCGTCGTAGGCCCGGTACAGGATGTAGAGCGCCTCTTCGACGGCTGGCACGTTGCGATAGTCGATGACCGCCAGTTGGGCACGGTTGATGGCGGCCAGGTAAGCACCGCGGCGCAGGTAGTAGCGCGCCACATGGACCTCGTACTGGGCGAGGGAATTGACGATGTAGGTCATGCGCAGCCGTGCATCGGCGCTGTAGCGCGAATCGGGAAAGCGCGCCACCAGTTCCTTGAACGCTTCATACGACTCCTTGGACGCCTTTTGGTCGCGCTCGGCCAGATCCTGACGGGTCACGCCGGCAAACAGTCCCAAATCGTCATTGAAATTGACCAGGCCCTTGAGGTAGAGCGCATAGTCCATTGCCGGGCTGGCGGGATGGAGCTTCATGAAGCGCTCCAAAGTGGACAGGGCCTGGGCCTGCTCGGCCGACTTGTAGTAGGCGTAGGCCTTGTCGAGCTGGGCTTGCTGCGCCAACGGCGTGCCAGCAGCACGGCCTTCGAGCTTTTCCAGCAGCGCCACGGCTTTGTCCCATTGGCCGGAGGACATCTCGTCCTTGGCGTCGTTGTAGATCGCGCTGGGAGTCATGGTGGCGGTGCGGTCCACGGGGTTTGAGGAGCAGCCCGACAAGCCGAGCGCACAAATCGTCAGCAACGAGCTACAAACGACCGATAATTTGACGCGACGCATATTGGGGAGCTTTCGTGGAACAGACCGGCGCGATTATATCGATCCCTCCCCTCATCGATGGTGAAGAGGAGCAAGACCCGGGTTCGCAGGTCGAGTGGCGCCATGGCACGATTGCACTGGCCCAGCACGGGCAACGCATTGACCGCGCCCTGGTGGGGCTGTTGCCCGAGTTTTCGCGCAGCTACCTGCAGCAGATGCTGGAGTCGGGGCAGGTGCAGATCAACCACCAGCGCGCCACCAAGGCGGCGCAGCGGGTCAAGGCCGGTGATGCCCTGGAAATCGAGATTCGCCCCACCCTGCAAAGCCAGGCATTCAAGCCCGAGGCGATGGACTTGCGCGTGGTCTACCAGGACGAACATCTGTTGGTGGTTGACAAGCCCGCCGGTCTGGTGGTCCATCCGGCACCGGGCAACTGGAGCGGCACCCTGCTCAACGGCCTGCTGGCGCTGGACCCGCAAAGCGCCTTGCTGCCGCGCGCTGGCATCGTGCACCGCCTGGACAAGGACACCAGCGGCTTGATGGTGGTGGCGCGTTCACGTTTGGCGATGGACGCCCTGGTGCGCGCCATTGCCGCGCGCGAGGTCTCGCGGCAATACCTGGCGCTGGCCCACCATCCCTGGACTGCTGCATCGCCGCTGCCGGTGCAAACCGCCATTGGGCGCGACCCCCGAAACCGCTTGCGCATGGCAGTGGTGGACCTGGACAAGGCGCAAGGCAAGGCCGCCAGGACCGACGTGGTGTTGCTTGGCAATGCGCCCGCCGGGTGCTTTGTGCGCTGCATTTTGCACACCGGACGCACACACCAGATCCGGGTGCACATGGCCTCGCTGGGCCATCCGCTGGTGGGCGACGGCGTGTACGGCGGCAAGCCCGAGGCGGGCATGCAGCGCCAGGCGCTGCATGCGGTGCACCTGGCGTTTGCCCACCCGATCACCGGTGTGGCGCTGGAGTTTGAGGCACCGCTGCCGACCGATTTTGCGGCCCTGCTGCAGGCCTGGTCGCTGCGCTACAATCCGCTCGAAAGGGCTTCACGGCCCTGAGTACCCCTGCATAGAGCCACGGGTCGGCACGGTGACTGGTTCACGACGGCTGCCATCCAGATATCTCATTGATTGGTTGCCCCATGGGCAACATATCCAGAAAAGCCTGACTATGAATATGGCGCACGCAAAGCGTGTTCTCGAAACCGCATTGATTTGTTCGCAGCAACCTTTGCCGTTGCGCGACATGCGCGTGCTGTTCAACGACGCGCTGGGTGCCGACACCCTCAAGACGCTGCTCGAGGATTTGACCAACGACTGGTCCGGCCGCGGTGTCGAACTGGTGTGCGTGGCCAGCGGCTGGCGTTTTCAGAGTCGGCCCGAGATGCGCGAGTACCTGGATCGGCTGCACCCCGAAAAGCCGCCGCGCTACACCCGCGCCACGCTCGAGACGCTGGCCATCATCGCCTACCGCCAGCCGGTTACGCGCGGCGACATGGAAGACATCCGGGGAGTGACGATCAACTCGCTGTTGATCAAACAACTCGAAGACCGTGGTTGGGTGGAAGTCATCGGTCACCGCGAGACCGCCGGCCGACCGGCGCTGTACGCCACCACGCGCCAGTTTCTCGACGACCTGGGGCTGCAGCGCCTGGACCAGTTGCCGTCGCTGGAGGGCGGTGTGGCGCAGGAAGGTGCTTTTGGCGACCTGACACACGGTGTCGAGGAAGCGCTGGCGCTGCCCGAACTGGTCGCAGACATGCCGATAGAGGCATCCAGCCAGATGGACATGCAACTCGATTCCGCGCAACCTGATCCCATGCAACCCGATTCCGAACCACCGATCAGCCTTTCAACCATGAATGGATCTACAGAATGACGGCAACCCCTGCTACAACGCCGCTTGATGCCGCGATGGTGGAAGAGCAACCAGCGCAGGCTGCGCACGAGCCGCCGCGCGAAGAGCCGCTTGCGCACGACCTGCAAGCACCCCCGCCAGCGCAGCCTTTCGAGCCTGACGCAGACGAGGTAGTAACTGAGCCTGAACAAGCGTCGGCGGTGCTGGGCAATCGCTTTGACGACATCATCTCCGGGCAGTTTGATGCCGACGAGGAAATCGAGGCCCTGGCACCGCCCAAGCGGGTTCTGGCACCCATGGTCGAGACGCCCAAGTTGCACAAGGTGCTGGCGCAGTCCGGCATGGGCTCGCGCCTGGAGATGGAGCAACTCATTCTGGAAGGGCGCATTTCGGTCAACAACGAACCCGCCCACATCGGCCAACGCATCCAGTTTGGCGACAACATCAAGGTCAATGGCAAGCCGATCCGCTTTCGCATCGATCCGCCACCTGCGCGCGTGATTGCCTACCACAAGCCCACGGGCGAGGTGGTCACGCACGATGACCCGCAGAACCGCCCAACCGTGTTTCGCCGTCTGCCCAAGCTGCCGCAGGGCAAGTGGCAATCGGTAGGCCGTCTGGATCTGAATACCGAAGGGCTGCTGCTGTTTACCAGCTCGGGTGAACTGGCTAACAACCTGATGCACCCGCGCTTCGGCTTGGAACGCGAATACGCGGTGCGGGTGCTGGGCGCGCTGTCCAAGGACGAAAAGCAGATGCTGCTTGACGGCGTCACGCTCGACGACGGCGTAGCGCAGTTTGGCAGCATCGAAGAGGGCGGTGGCGAAGGTGCCAACTGCTGGTACAAGGTCACCATCTCCGAGGGCCGTAACCGCGAAGTGCGACGCATGCTCGAGTCGGTTGGGCACGCCGTGAGCCGCCTCATCCGTATCCGCTACGGTGCGATGGTGCTGCCACGCGGCCTCAAGCGCGGTGCCTGGATGGAACTCGACGAAGGCGATATCCGCGCCCTGATGCGCGCCGCCGGTCCTGCCGGAGGTGGTGCTGAGCGCCCGCGCCGGGACGCGGCCGACGGTCAGCGCGCGCCCAATGGACGGGGCAATCGCCGTGGGGGCCGCTCGGGCGGCAAGCCGCGCGGACCGGGCAACGCCCAGGCTGGCCCGATGCAAGGCAATATGGCGCAGGGACGCCGTGGTGGGGGAGGGCGCTCGGACAAGGACGCCGACCGCCAGGGTGGC
>CAIPBW010000401.1 GCA_903863395.1 uncultured beta proteobacterium | reverse complement strand
GGCTGGGCTGGGTGGTGCCCGCCATGTTTGTGCTCACCACCGGTTTGGTGATGGGCACGCTGGAGCACACCAAGAGCCGCCTCGACCGCGACCGCCTCTATAGCCACCTCTCTAGCTACCTGCCCGCGCCGGTGGCGGCGGCGCTGGCCCTGCAAGGGCCATCGAGCGCCATCAAGGCCAGTACCAACATGGTGTCGGTGCTGTTTGCTGACATCCGCAACTTCTCGGCCTACTGCGAGGCCCGCCCGCCAGAAGAGTCGGCCGCCGTGCTGCACGCATTTTTCTCAGTGGCCACGCGGGTGGTGGAGTCGCATGGTGGTGTGATTGAAGCCTTTCAGGGCGACGCCGTCTTGGCCGTCTGGAACGGCGAGCCCAGCCCCGGTGAAGCATCTGATGCCAGCGCAAGCGGCAGCGGCCATGCCCAGCGCGCACTGCAGGCTGCGGTAGAACTGCAGCACGCCATGCAAGGCGTGCTGCCCGACCCCGCGCCCAGTGGTCTGGAGCCACTCTCGCTGGGCATAGGTGCCGAAACCGGCCCCGCCATGGCCGGCTCTTTTGGCTTGGCCAGCAGGCGCACACACATGGTCATGGGCCGCACCGTCACCATTGCCAGCCGCCTGGTGGAAATGACCGCCGAACTGGCCCACCCCATCCTGGTTGGCGAAGGGCTGGCTGGCCAGGTGGGCGCGGCCGGGCTGGAGTCCATGGGCACTTTTTTACTGGATGGCATGCGTGTTCCGCACCATATTTACGCCTATCCGCTGTTGGTTGCGCCGCGCCTTGTCTAGCTACCGCGTTGTGCCTGTAGCGGCACCGTCCAAGGGTGCAGCGCTGCGCAGTGCCTGGGCCGCCATGGCGCTGTTGTGCCTGGCGCTGCCCGGCGCACGTGCGGCCACTGCCGAGTCTTGCGCCCCGTTGCTTGAGCAGGTTGCCCGCAACCCGGCCAACGCCCTGGAACTGCTGCTGCAGGCCGTGCCCACGTGCCAGCGCGACCCCGTGTTTTTGGCCGAACTGGGCCAGCGCCTCAACCGCCAGGGGCGCTACCTGGAGGCCGCCGACCACCTGGAGCGTGCCCTTATGCTGGAGCCCGCCCTTAAAGACGCGCAACTGAGCTACGCCATCGCAATGGCAGGCAGTGGTGACGTGCAGTCCGCTGCGGCACTGCTGCAAGACCTGCTCAACACCCCAGACCTGCCCGCCGCCCTGCGTGCACCCATTGAGCGCCAAGTGGCAGCCCTGCAAAGCGGCACCGCCGCCGAGTTGGCAGGCTGGCGCAAGCGGTTTTCTGTGGCCAGCCGCATCGGTTACGACAGCAACCTGCTGGGCTCGCCCAACCTCGAAAGCCTGACCCTCACCCTGCCCGGGCAAAGCCTGGTGCTGCCGCTTGATTCCAGCTACCTGGCCCAGGGCGGCGGCTATGCCCGTGTGGACGCACTCGTCAACCTGCGGCGCCACGGCAGTGACGGCGTGCACTGGGAGTTGGAGGCCAGCCTGCGCAGCCGCGCCAGCCCGGCACTGCCGCAGGCCGGCTCCACTCAGACGGATCTGGTGCTTGAGCGCAGCTACCTAAGCGCCTCGGCGGGCACCGCCGCGCCCGCTGGCGCCAGCGCCAGCGCAGCAGCCTTTGGCAGCTATTACGACCTCAACCTGTCTGATCTGCAAGCCCAATCGGGCCTGCACTACCAGGCATGGGGGCTGGCGGGCGGTTGGGCAGGGCGCTGGAACTGGCCCGGTAGTGCAACTTGTAACGCCCGCGCGGGCCTGGAAGGGCAGGAGCGCAGCTATCCAAACAACCAACTGTTGTCAGGACGCTACAAGGGTTTATCCTTACTTTGGGCTTGTGCACACCCTCGCGGGGGCCAGTGGCAGGTGGGTGTGAAGGCAGGTACCGACGAAGCACAAGACGGCGCCCGCGCTGGCGGCAGCCAGGCCCAATCGAGCGTACGCCTGTCGGGCATCTGGCCCCTGGCTGACCTGGCCCCGGCGGGCCTGGGTACGCAGCCGGCACTGCGCTTTGGCCGCGTGCTGGCCGACCTTGAATACAGCCAGCAGAGCGACGCTACGGGCTACAGCCCCCTGCTGGAGGGTGGATTGGTGCGCAGTGTGGAGCGCCGCGCCGCGCGGCTGGAATACCAGCACCCCATCAGCGCCGGCGCTGAATGGGTGCTGGGCCTGGACTGGGCTGCGCAGGCCAGCAATCTGGCGTTGTTTGCGCAAGACAGCCGGGGTGCCTATACCGGCGTGCGCCTGGCCTGGTAGAGGCGTTTTTCTTGCAAAACGTGTGATCCCCGTCACTTGCCTGCCAGTTGTTTGGTCACTACAGTTGCGGCTAAGTTTGCTAGTTGGCTGTTCTTGTTTCGCAAAAATCTCTTGCGGCTCATGTAATAATGCAACGGCAAACCTTTTTTGGGTGGGCTCGGTCGCCTGCAATCGTCAAGATGGTGGCAAGCTGATGAGCGAAATTTTCAGGTAGTTTTTAATTTTTTTTAAGGAAGTCCAAATGGCATCTCAAATTACCGGCGCAGCCGAAATTGCGGTTCACACGTACCAAGCTCTGTATGGCCAAGCTGCCAGCAATGCGCTGCTGAACAGCTATGTAAGCCAAATCGGCACTAGCGACGGTTATGCTTGGGCCAACTCATTGGCGGCGAGCTTGGTCGCAACCAGCAACTCCGACTTTGCTACCCTGCTGCTCACCAACCTGGGCATCACAGCCGCCACAATCACGGCTTCCACCGCGTTCCCCACACCGGCTACCACCTACACCGCCCTGCAAGCCGCCCTGACGGAATACCTCAGGGCCAATGGCGTTGCCAACCGTGGCACCGTGGCAGTCCAAATGGCTGAGCAGTTCTCTAACATGGAAGGTGAAACCACTTGGGGTACCTACGGCGCAGCCGCTACGGCGTTCAACGCCCAGTCGCTGGCCAATTTTGCGTACAGCTCGAACGCTGCAAACACCGTATCCGCTGCAGTGGGCGCTGGGCAAACTTATACGCTCACTACTGGCGTAGACACCATCGTAGGTGGCGCACTTAACGACACAGTCAATGGTACGCTGGGTACGGTTGTTGTCGGTGGTGCGTTGGTAAGCGCACCGACGCTGTCTGGATTGGATTCCATCAATGGCGGCGGCGGAGCTAACGTGCTGAACGTTGTGGACCTGCTTGGCGCGTCGGCACTTCCTGGTGGCCTGGCTGTCAGCAATGTGCAAACTGTTAATGCTTCTTCCGTTGGCGCTGCTACATTCGATTTCACAACCGGCTTTACCGGCTTGGCAACTGTCAATGTGACAGGTTCGACCGGTGCTGATAGCGTCACAGTTGGCAAGGGCATTGCCGTGAGTGTTTCTGACACAGCGGGCACGGTCACCTTGGTTGGTGGCTCGACACAAACCGTGACGACTGCCGGCGGGTACGCTGTGAGCGGTGCAACCGGTGCGATTAAGGTTACGGACACGGCGCAAGCTGCTGTGGCATCTACGATCAATGGTGGAACTACTGTAAACCTGACAACTACCACTGCTTCAACTGGGACCGTAACGATTGGTGCAGTGGCCAAACCGAGTGGTGCCATCACTGTGGTTGAAAACCTCACCGGTACGGGTGCTTTAACTGGTGGTGCAGTCAAAATCTCTGGTGGCACAACAGTTGATCTGACGATCAATTCCACTCAAGCAACGGTCAATACCACGACAACCGCAGGTGCAGTCACTGTAACTGGTGGCGCTTCAACAACAGCAGTTTATGTTACTGAAACTAAGGCTGTTACTGCAGCAGCTAAAGTCGCCGGTATCGCTAACGGCGCCGTCACTGTTACTGACACGAGCTTTGCTTCCACCAAGGCTGGGACCATTGCATCGATTACTGCGAGCGGCTACACAACTCTCGACATCAAGGACAGCGCCTTGACAACGTTGAGCGTGGCTAACGGTACCAGCAACATCATCATTGATAACTCCGATGCGGTGACTGCTCCTGTTACAACATTGGCGCTGACAGTTAACGGTTTGACCGGTGGCACTTTGGATGACGCTGACGTTGTCAAAACGCTCAATGTCACAACGGCTACGGCAAATTCGACACTGGCCAACATCACTTTTGGTGCGGCCACCGCACTGACAGTTGCTGGTACGAACGGTCTGACACTTACGAGTGCAGCTGGTTTGAGCGCACTCAAGTCCATCACAGTATCGGGCGCTGCTGGTTTGACAGCGAATACGGGTATTGCAGGCACGGTCACAGCAATTGACGCCTCTGGTACTTCTGGTAATGTGTCAGTAACGTTCAATCCGTCTGTTGCTAGCTATGCTGGTGGTAGCGGTGTTGACACCGTGACGATTTCGACAGCCGCTCCAACCAAGTCTGTCGTCGGCGGTGCTGGTACTGCTGATGAACTGGTCTTGAATCTTGCAGCCGGTACCTTGGCCAACCCCTCAGGCAATTCATTCCTCGGTGGCTTTGAGACCCTTGGTTTTGGCGGTGCCGCTACAGGAACCTATAACGGCACTGGTTTCACAACAGTGCATTTCGGTAGCGCTGCGACAACCGGTGCAGTTGTTGTCAACACGCTTGCTGCTGGAACAGCTCTGCTGGTTGATGCAGCTCCTGGTCAAGACGTGACTTACACGCTGGCAAACGACACCAAGGCCGACAGCGTGGCCCTGACAATTGGTAAGGCAACTGTCGCGAGCACGGCGCTGGCTGGTAACAACATCAATCTGACCACCGTTGAAACGATTAGCCTGACTGCGAATGGCGACGGCACTGGCACCGACACGGTCAAGATCGTTGACACCTCAGCGACAAGTCTGTCAATTGCAGGCGCAAGCGCGGTCACGGTTACATTGGCGGGCGCAACGAAGCTTGCAACCGTGGACGCATCAGCCGCAGCAGATTTGGTTGATGTCACAGCTGTTGCATTGGGAACTTCTGGCGCGACAGTTACCTCTGGTGCTGGTGGTATCACCGCCGCGGCTGGTGTTGGCGCTGATACAT
>CAIPBW010000400.1 GCA_903863395.1 uncultured beta proteobacterium | reverse complement strand
CGGTCTTCGTTGAGGTAGTTGAGGGCCTGGTCCAGGCTGTGGCACACGGTTGGCACCTTTGCATCCTCCTCGGGCGGCAGATGGTAGAGGTCCTTGGTCGCGGCTTCGCCGGGGTGAATCTTGTTTTCCACACCGTCCAGACCAGCCATCATCAGTGCCGAGAAACACAGATAGGGGTTGGCCGAAGGATCGGGGAAACGCGCTTCAATGCGGCGGCCCTTGGGGTTGGCAACGAACGGAATGCGGATCGAGGCCGAGCGGTTACGCGAGCTGTAGGCCAGCTTGACCGGCGCTTCAAAGCCGGGAACCAGACGCTTGTAGCTGTTGGTGCCGGGGTTGGTGATGGCGTTGAGCGCCCGTGCGTGCTTGATGATGCCGCCAATGTAGTACAGGGCGAAATCGCTCAAACCAGCATAGCCGTCGCCGGCAAACAGGTTCTTGCCGTCTTTCCAGATCGACTGGTGCACGTGCATGCCCGAGCCGTTGTCGCCCGCGTAGGGCTTGGGCATGAAGGTGGCGGTCTTGCCATAGGCATTGGCCACGTTCCACACCACGTACTTGAGCACCTGGGTCCAGTCGGCGCGCTCAACCAGCGTGCTGAACTTGGTGCCGATTTCGTTTTGGCCAGCGCCCGCCACTTCGTGGTGGAACACTTCAACCGGAACGCCCAGCGATTCGAGAATCAGGGACATTTCAGCGCGCATGTCTTGCGTGCTGTCCACCGGGGGAACCGGGAAATAACCACCCTTGACGGTGGGACGGTGACCGCGATTGCCGCCTTCGAGCTTGGCGCCCGAATTCCAGGGGGCTTCGTATTCTTCGATCTCGAACATGACCTTACCGGGCTCGTTGCTCCAGCGCACGCCGTCGAAAATGAAGAATTCGGGTTCGGGTCCGAAATAGGCGGTGTCACCAATGCCCGATGCCTTGAGGTAGGCTTCAGCGCGCTTGGCAATCGAGCGTGGATCGCGGTCGTAGGCCTTGCCATCGCTGGGTTCGACCACGTCACACTGCAGGAACAGGGTGGTTTCTTCGAAGAAGGGGTCGATATTGGCGGTATTGGGGTCGGGCATCAGTTGCATGTCGGACGCTTCAATGCCCTTCCAGCCGGCAACGGACGAGCCGTCGAAGGCGTGACCGGAAGTGAACTTGTCTTCGTCGAAATGCGATACAGGCACGGTCACGTGCTGCTCTTTGCCACGGGTGTCGGTGAAGCGGAAGTCGACAAACTTGACTTCATTGTCTTTCACCATCTTGATCACGTCTGCGACGGTCTTGGCCATCAAATACTCCTGTTGCACGGTTGTTGAAAAATCAGTGGCATCCTCAATGCAGCTTCTATGCCAGCCACAGTGCAGGACTGCTTTTGCCTCAGGCCGCCATTTTGCCTTGAGAACCAGCGATTTCTAGCCCAGTTAGCGCAAAGAACCTCAGAACTCGCGCTGGGGACGACAAGTTGGATGGCGGGCACCCGGCCGATGCACCATGTTGGGGCGCCGAATTGGTGCACACATTTAGCGCACCAATTCGGGGCCCAATTCGAGTTGCATCTGTACCAGGCCCTGCTTCATGGCGTCAAACGCGCCAGCCACGACCTCAGGCGCGCCCTTCACGCCCAACTCCACGTGGCGTCCGTACTCGGGATGGTCGACGCTGGGCAGGCTGAACACCTTGACGGCAAACTGCGCCTCGATCTGCTGCATCAGGGGCGTCATGGTGGCTTCCATGCCGCCAAATACCACCACCGATTTTTCCAGCCAGATGTCATGCGCAAACAAATGGGTGTAGCGCTGCTCAAGCACCCACTCCACCATCGGCCAAGCCATCACAGGGAAGCCAGGCACGAAGTGCACGGCACCGTCCCCGCGTCCGGCACAACTGAAACCGGGAATCTTGTTGTACGGGTTGGGGATGATCTGGCAGCCGCTAGGAAACATCCCCATGTTGAGCCGGTGCACGTTGTCGTCCCGCCCAGGCTCAAAGGGCACACCTTTTTCGCGAGCGATGTCCTGCATGCGCTCGCGAATCAGCACTTCTGCTTGCGGGTGCAGTTCCAGCGGCAGACCCAAGGCGCGTGCGGCGCACTGGCGCGTGTGGTCGTCGGGCGTGGCGCCAATGCCGCCAAATGAAAACACGGTGTCGCCGGACGTAAAGGCGCGCTCCAGCGTGGCGGTGATGCGCTCTGGATCGTCGCCCACATAGTCGGCATAGGCCAGCGACAGGCCGCGCGCACCCAGCAGTTCGATCGCCTTTTCCAGGTGCTTGTCGGCGCGTTTGCCCGAAAGTATTTCATCGCCAATGATGATCACGCCAAAGTTCATGATGATTCCAGTGAAAGAGGTTCGGGTTCGGGCGCAGGCTCAGCAGTGGTCGCAGCAGCGTCCACCACCACGGGCTCGCGCCGCAAATCGGCCAGGGCGGCCAGGCAATAGTGGGCAAACCACAACGAGGCAAAGGCAAACACCTGCGTGTAAATCCAGATGGCTGCGGGCATCAAAATCACAAACGCCGCTGCAAACAAGGCCCCGGATGCCCACACCAGGCTCGGGGTTGCCCCCAAAAACCCGCAGACCACGCCCATCACCAGCAGCGCGACGCGATGCCGCCTGAAAATAATGTGGCGCTCTTCGGTGCTGGCGTGTTCGGCCAAAGCGTCGTACGCCATCACGCGGTAGGTGAGCCAGCCCCAGATCAGCGGGGGCAACACCAAAATCAGCGGCGGCACAAACCACAGGGGAACCGTCAGCACCATCACCACCAGCGCGCCCAGCGTCGAAGCCAGCGACCACGCCAGACTGCGCCACAGCGAAGCGTCGCCGCGCCGCTGCAACGCAGGAAACCGCCGCTGCGCCACCAGCCGCACCAGACGCGGCGTCATCAGCAAAGCCACCAACAACAGGCATAGCGCCACAATCAGCGGCGTAACGGTAAAGATCACAATCAGCGGCGCCAGCACGGTTTTGAGTTGGCCCAGGCCAATGCGGTCAAGCCACTCCCAGCCCTTGGTCATCAGGGCCGAGGCATCAAGCAGCGCGCGTACCTGATCGAGTGCCGCATCCCAGAAAAAATAACCCAAGGCGAGCGATGCGGCCACCATCAGCACCAGCGGCAGCAGCGACAGCAGCATCACGCCCGGCCGCAGGCAATAGGCCACGGCGCGCCAGAAGGAGTCGATCAAACGGTTCATGGGTGAAGCATAGCGCGCCGCCACGACCGGCGTAGTTCAGGCCGTGCTCTGCACCTGCTCCAACTCAGTGGCGCTGAGCCAGCGCCACTGGCCGGCACCCAGGTCAGCAGGCAGGCGCAAGCCACCAATCTGCGAGCGGTGCAGGGCTTCCACGCGGTTGCCCACAGCGGCCACCATGCGCTTGACCTGGTGGTATTTGCCCTCGGTCAGGGTCAGACGCAAATGGGTGGCACCCACCGCCTCGCACGCCGCAGCGCGCACCGGTTGCGGGTCGTCATCGAGCACCACGCCCGCGCACAGCCGGGCCACCTGGCGCTCATCTACCGGATGCTTGAGCATGACCTCGTACACCTTGGGCACGTGGTGGCGCGGCGAACTCATGCGGTGAATGAACTTGCCGTCGTCGGTCAGCAGCAGCAGCCCG
>CAIPBW010000399.1 GCA_903863395.1 uncultured beta proteobacterium | reverse complement strand
GACCATCTCCAAGGTCTCGCAAGGCGACGAACTGCTGCTGATTGCATGCCTGCGCGACGTCACCGAGCGTATCCACCGGGACGCCGAGTTGCAGCGCTCGCGCGAGCAGCTTTCCGATTTGACGCAGCGGCTCATGGCGCAGGAGAGAACCCTGATCAGGGGTCTGGCACAAACGCTGCATGACCATCTCGGTCAGACCATGGCGGCGATCCGCATGGCGCATGAAACGGTGCTGACCTTTCAGTCTGATCAGGGTTTCGCGCCAGCACCGGAAATCGTCCGACTGCAGGCGCAGATGGGGGTCCTGATGGGCCATGCGGTCAGCCAGATCAGGCAGGTGTTGATGGACCTGCGTCCGCCCCTGCTGGAGGAGCGAGGGCTGCTGGCAGCCCTCGACAATGAAGTTCGCAACCGCGCGCTGACGCATCCCAGAGTCGACCTGTCATTGCGCGTCGCGCCGGCAAGCAGCGAACTGCGCTGGTCCCCCGAGCTTGAATATGCGGCCTTCATGGTGGCGCGCGAGGCGATTGAGAATGCCTTGCGTCATTCGGGTTCACCATCGGTTTTGGTTCGCCTGTCCGGTACCACCCATGCGCTGCAACTGGAGGTTGTTGACCTCGGCCACGGCGTCATGGCCGAACCTGACGGCAGGACGCGCCATCTGGGCATTCTCGGCATGCGTGAGCGCGCCCAGACGATAGGCGCCCAGGTCAAGATCGATTCGACGCCGGGTCGTGGAACCTGCGTCAGCTTCAGCTGGAGCTCGACGCCATGACCCGTCTCTACCTGGTTGATGACCACCAGATCGTGCGCGAAGGCCTGCGCGCCATGCTCGAGGCCAAAGGGCATCAGGTGGTCGGTGATTCGGCCGACATGACGCAGGCACTGGCGGACCTGCTGCGCCTGGACCCGCAGGTCCTGTTGCTCGATCTCAACTTGGGCGGGCGTTCCGGATTCGAGCTGCTGGCCGAACTGCAGCGCCGTAATTTGCCGATTCGCTGCGTTGTGCTGAGCATGTCGGCACAACCGCGTGACGTGGCCGAGGCGCTGCGCATGGGCGCCAGCGCCTATGTGCTCAAGGGGTCAGCCGGAATCGAACTGACGAACGCGATCGAAGCCGCCGCTCAGGGCCGGCGCTACTTGGGCGCCGAGGTCAGCGCACTGGCACTGGAGGTGCTGGTGCATCCGGACCGAATCGACCCCTTTGGCAAGCTCTCGCCGCGCGAGCGCCAGATCGTCAGCATGGTCGTCAACGGCCAATCAAGTTCGCGTATCGGTCTGGAGCTGCACCTCTCGCCCAAGACCGTCGCCACCTATCGCAGCCGCCTGATGGCCAAGCTCGGCGTGCCCGATGTGACTGCTCTGGTGCGCCTGGCGATTCAGTACCGGCTGCTCGACGCGGCCACCCAGCCGGGCGCAGACTTTGATCTGCGTCAGACGCCCCCACAACTGGCGCTGTTTGCCGACAAGGCGGATCAAGAACTCCCTACAGACGGTTTGGCTGGCGCTGCCTAGAGTCGTGTCTGCGGCTGGTCGCAGTGTTCGTCGGGCACCCTCAGCCGGTGAAAGAAGCACATCATGATGAACCTTCAAACCGAGTCGTGCCAGAGCCGCGCCGGTTGGCAGCCGTCATTGGGGCAG
>CAIPBW010000398.1 GCA_903863395.1 uncultured beta proteobacterium | reverse complement strand
TTCCCAGCGTCACTGCCTGTCCGGGATGTGGACGCACCACCAGCACCACGTTCCAGGAACTGACGCAAAAAATCGACGACTTTCTGCGTGCCCAGATGCCGCTGTGGCGCACCCGCTACCCTGGCGTCGAAAACCTCAAAGTCGCTGTGATGGGCTGCATCGTCAACGGCCCGGGCGAGAGCAAGCATGCCGATATTGGTATCAGCCTGCCCGGCACCGGCGAGGCACCCGCAGCGCCGGTGTTCATCGACGGCGAGAAGAGCATGACGCTGCGCGGCGACGCCATCGCCAGCGAGTTTCAAACCATTGTCGAAAACTACGTCCAGCGCCGCTTTGGCGTGCCTGGTGAATTCCCCAAGTCCTAATGTTTCATGGTTGATCAGACAGTCCCCCGCAAGTTGGAAAAGTTGTACGCCGTCAAGGGCATGAACGACATCGTGCCGCCCGACTCAGCGCACTGGGAGGCGCTCGAAGACACGGTGCGCGCGCTCATGTCCCGGTACGCCTACCGCATGGTGCGCACGCCCATCGTTGAGCCCACCGCGCTGTTTGTGCGCGGCACCGGCGAGACCACCGACATTGTCGAAAAAGAGATGTACTCTTTTGAAGACAAGCTCAATGGCGAGCAACTCACCCTGCGCCCCGAGAACACCCCCGGCGTGGTGCGCGCCGCCATCGAGCACAACCTGACCTACGACGGCGGCAAGCGCCTGTACTACATCGGCCCGATGTTCCGCCACGAGCGACCCCAGCGCGGGCGCTACCGCCAGTTCTACCAGGTGGGGGTCGAAGCCCTGGGCTTTTCCGGCCCGGAGGTGGATGTGGAGCTGATGCTGATTGCGCACCAGCTTTTTGCCAACCTGGGCCTGCGCAATGTGCGCGTCGAAATCAACAGTCTGGGCGTGGCCGCCGAGCGCCGTGCCCACCGCGCCGCGTTGATTGCCTACTTTGAACAGCATGCCGACTTGCTCGACGCCGACGCGCAGCGCCGCTTGCACGCCAACCCGCTGCGCATCCTCGACACCAAGAATCCGGCGATGCAGGCCATGGTGGCGCAGGCGCCGCAACTGCTGGCGTTCCTGGGCGAGCAGTCGTTGGCGCACTTCGAGCGCGTCAAGACCCTGCTTAGCGCCTGCGGCGTGGCCTGGAGCGTCAATCCGCGTCTGGTGCGCGGGCTGGACTATTACAGCCACACCGTGTTTGAGTTTGTCACCGACGAGCTTGGTGCCCAGGGCACCCTGTGCGGCGGCGGGCGCTACGACGGCCTGTACGAGTTGCTGGGCGGCAAGCCCACGCCCGGGGTGGGCTGGGGCATGGGCATCGAGCGTGTGCTCGAACTCCTCAAGGAGCAGGGCAAGTCGTCGGCGCTGCCGGTGGTGGACGCCTATGCCATCATTCCCGACGCTGCGGCGTTGCCGGTGGCCATGCACAGCGTGCAGCTTCTGCGCAGCGCGGGCGTGAGCGTGCAGATGCACGCCAGCACGGGCGAAGGCATGGGCAGCATGAAATCACAATTCAAAAAGGCCGACAGTAGCGGCGCGCGCTACGCGCTGGTGTTCGGCGCAGACGAACTCGCCCAAGGCCAGGTTCTGGTGAAATCCCTGCGCGATGGCCAGGGGGCACAAAGGCTGGAGTCCCTGACCAATCCGGCGCTTTGGGCATCGACCCTACAATCCTAGGCTTAACTGAAATTCAACATGGCAAACCATCTCGACCTCGAAGAACAAGAGCAACTCGATCAGCTCAAGCATTTCTGGAACCAGTACGGCAACCTGATCTCCTGGGTGCTGATCGCCATCCTGGGCAGCGTGGCGGCCTGGAACGGCTACCAGTATTGGCAACGCAGCCAGGCGGTGCAGGCGGCAGCGATGTTCGATGAAGTCGAACGCGTGGTGCGCAGTGGCGACATTCAAAAGTCCGAGCGCGCCTTTGCCGACATGAAAGAGCGCTTTGCCTCCACCACCTACGCGCAGCAAGCCGGTTTGCTGCTGGCCAAGGTGGCGTTTGATGGCGGCAAGGCCGATGTGGCCAAGGCCGCCCTGACCTGGGTGGCCGACAACGCTGCCGACAAGGGCTATGCCGCAACGGCGCGGCTGCGCTTGGCGGCAGTGCTGATCGACGCCAAGGCGCTCGACGAGGCGCTGGCGGTCTTGAACAAGGGCGTGTCCGAAGAGTTCCAGCCCTTGCTGGCCGATCGCAAGGGCGATATCTTCATGCTGCAAGGTAAAAAGGCCGAGGCCAAGGCCGAGTACGAGAAGGCCTATAAGGCGCTCGACGAACGCTCCGAATACCGCAACATGGTTGAAATCAAGCTTGGTGCCTTGGGTGGCAATGTGGCCGCAGCCACCGCCGCCGTTGGTGCCGCAACGGTGGCAGGTTCCAAGTGAAGCACTTTTTCTTTACCCGTCGCGTAGCGTCGGTCTGTACCCTGGCGCTGGCCCTGGCGGCCGGGCTCTGCGCATGCTCCTCCGGCCCCGAGCGCGCCAAACCGGCTGAACTCGGGCCCAACCCGGGCCTCCTGGCAGTGCGCCAGGCCTGGACGGCGTCCATCGGCGCGGTTCAGTTTGCGCTGGACGTGCGCGCCGTGGGCAACTCCATCTTTGTTGCCAATTCGGATGGCGTGGTGGCCGAGATTGACGCCCGCACCGGCGGCGACGTCTGGCGGCTGTCCTTGGGTACGCGCTTGTCGGCGGGTGTTGGCAGCGACGGCCGTTACGCAGCGGTGGTGAGCCGTACCAACGAATTGATTGCACTCGACGCCGGTCGCGAAATCTGGCGCCAAAAACTCGGCGCGATGACGCTCACCTCCCCACTGGTGGCCGGTGGACGTGTGTTTGTGCTTTCGGCCGACCGCTCGGTGGCGGCGTTCGATGCGGCCAACGGGCGCAAGCTCTGGCAGCAGCAGCGTACCGGCGAGGCCCTGGTGCTGGGGCAGGCTGGAGTGATCATGGCCGTGGGCGACACCTTGGTCACCGGTCTGGGCGGGCACCTGGTCGGTATGAATCCGAACAACGGCACGGCGCGCTGGGACGCGCTGCTGGCCAGCAGTCGCGGCACCAACGACGTGGAGCGTCTGGTCGATCTGGTCAGTGGCGTGAGCCGCGTGGGCGATCAGGTCTGCGTGCGCGCATTCCAGTCCAGCGTGGGCTGCGTTGATGCTGCCAAGGGCGGCGTGCTCTGGACCAAGACTGCCTATGGTGCCACCGGCGTCGGCGGCGACAGCAGTACCGTATTTGGCACCGAGAGTGATGGCAAGGTGGCCGCCTGGCGGCGCACCGATGGTGAGCGCCTGTGGACCTCTGAGCGCCTGCGCTTTCGCTCCCTGTCTGCACCGCTGCTGGTGGGGCGCGCGCTGGTGGTGGGCGACGATTCGGGCAATGTGCACCTTCTCTCGCGTGACGACGGCGCGCTGCTGCAGCGCGTAAGCACCGATGGCTCGCCGCTGGCGGCTGCGCCGATTCTGGTCGGTCCCACGGTGGTGCTGGTCACCCAACGCGGAGCAATTCTTGGCGTACGCCCGCAGTAGCGCCTTGGGGTTGCGCTCATGAAACCGGTCATTGCCCTGGTGGGGCGGCCCAATGTCGGCAAGTCCACCCTGTTCAACCGCCTGACCAAGTCGCGTGATGCGATTGTGGCCGACTATGCCGGTCTGACCCGCGACCGCCACTACGGCACCGGCAAGCAGGGCAAGCACGAGTTCATTGTGATTGACACCGGCGGCTTTGAGCCCGACGCGGTGGAAGGCATTTACGTCGAGATGGCCAAGCAGACCCGCCAGGCCGTGACCGAGGCCGACGTGGTGCTGTTTGTGGTGGACGCACGCGCCGGTTTGTCGGCGCAGGACCACGAGATTGGCAAGTACCTGCGCAAGCTGGGCAAACCCTGCATCCTGGTGGCCAACAAGTCCGAGGGCATGACCGAGGGCTTGCAACTGATCGAGTTTTTCGAGTTGGGCCTGGGCGAGGTGTTTCCCATTTCTGCGGCCCACGGGCAGGGCATCCGGCAACTGGTGGACCTGGCGCTCGAACCCCTGGCCTTGCCCGACGAAGACGAAGCCGACGCGGCTGAAACGGGTGCCATCAAGTTGGCAGTGGCAGGACGGCCCAACGTGGGCAAGTCCACCCTGATCAACACCTGGCTGGGCGAAGAGCGGTTAGTGGCGTTTGACCTGCCGGGCACCACGCGCGACGCGATTTCGGTGCCGTTTGAGCGCAATGGCCAGCAGTTTGAGCTGATCGACACCGCCGGGCTGCGCCGCCGTGGTCAGGTGTTTGAAGCGATTGAGAAGTTTTCGGTGGTCAAGACGCTGCAGGCAATCGAGTCGGCCAGCGTGGTGTTGCTGTTGCTCGACGCCACCCAGGGCGTGACCGACCAGGACGCACACATCGCCGGCTTCATTCTGGAGGCCGGGCGCGCCGTGGTGGTGGCGGTCAACAAGTGGGACGCGGTGGACGAATACCAGCGCGAACTGGTCAAGCGCTCGCTGGAGACGCGACTGGGCTTCCTCAAATTTGCGGCGCTGCACCTGATTTCGGCGCAAAAGCGCCAGGGCCTGGGTCCGCTGTGGGACTCCATCGCCCAGGCGCACCGCGCTGCCAACTGCAAGATGTCCACGCCGGTGCTGACGCGCTTGCTGCTCGAAGCGGTGCAATTCCAGACGCCCAAGAAGTCGGGCATGTACCGGCCCAAGCTGCGCTATGCGCACCAAGGTGGCATGAATCCGCCCATCATCGTCGTCCACGGCAATTCGCTCGAGCACGTGACCGAGGCCTACAAGCGCTTTCTGGAAGGGCGTTTCCGCAAGGAGTTTGACCTGGTGGGCACGCCGCTGCGCATCGAGATGCGAACCTCGCGCAACCCTTACGCCGACAAGGCCGATAACTGAGGTTTTGCCCGGTGCCAACGCCATTTATCCGTGCGCGCGGGTAAGGTTTATCGCGGTGCTGCGTTACCAAGGGTTTTGGTGTGGTATCGTCGGCACTCATTCACTTTCTGAACACGGAGAATATCGTGAACAACAAAGGCCAGTTACTGCAGGACCCTTTTCTCAACGCATTGCGCAGAGAGCACGTCCCAGTGTCGATTTATTTGGTCAACGGCATCAAGCTGCAAGGTCAAGTCGAATCATTTGATCAGTATGTGGTGTTGCTGCGCAATACCGTCACCCAAATGGTTTACAAGCACGCCATTTCTACCATCGTCCCAGGTCGGGCGGTGAACCTGAACCCGCCAGATCAAGACGCCGACGCCGCAGCGTGAGCCTGACGCGCAAGCGTTTGCCCTGACGGATTGGCAGTTTCATCAAGCATTTGTCCACTCCAGCGCCTTCTCCCACCGCCCCCACCATTCTGGTAGGGGTGGATTTTGGTGAACCCAACTTCGACCGCGAACTCGAAGAGTTGGGCCTGCTGGCGCAAACCGCCGGCATGGAGCCGGTGGCGCGCGTCACCTGCAAGCGCCGCGCGCCCGACGCCGCGCTGTTTGTCGGCTCAGGCAAGGCCGACGAAATCAAACTGCTGGCCACCCAGACGGGTGCCACCGAGATTTTGTTCGACCAGAGCTTGAGCCCCGGGCAGCAGCGCAATCTGGAGCGCCATCTGGAGCTTGCGGTGAACGACCGCACCTTCCTGATCCTGGAGATTTTTGCCCAGCGTGCGCGCAGCCACGAGGGCAAACTGCAGGTGGAACTGGCGCGGTTGCAGTACCTGAGCACGCGGCTGGTACGGCGCTGGTCGCACCTGGAGCGCCAGCGCGGTGGCATCGGCACGCGTGGCGGCCCGGGCGAGACGCAGATCGAACTTGACCGCCGCATGATTGGCGAGAACATCAAGCGCACCAAGGAGCGGCTCGAAAAGGTCAAGCGCCAGCGCCAGACCCAGCGCCGCCAGCGCGAGCGCCGCGACGCCTTCAATATCTCCATCATTGGCTACACCAACGCGGGCAAGTCCACGCTGTTCAACGCCTTGGTCAAGGCGCGTGCCTACGCCGCCGACCAGTTGTTTGCCACGCTGGATACCACCACGCGCCAACTCTACCTGGGTGAGGCCGGGCGCAGCGTTTCGCTGTCGGATACGGTTGGATTCATCCGCGATCTGCCGCACGGATTGGTGGACGCCTTTCGCGCCACGCTGCAGGAGGCGATTGACGCCGACTTGCTGCTGCACGTAGTCGACGCCTCCAACCCGCAGTTTGCGCAGCAGATTGCCGAGGTGCAAAAGGTGCTGGTGGAGATTGGTGCCGAGCAGATCCCGCAGTTGCTGGTGTTCAACAAGGTCGATGCGATTGCCCCCGAGTCGCAACCGCTGCGCCTGGAAGATGAGTACGAAATTGACGGTGTGCAGACTCCAAGGCTGTTTGTCAGCGCCCGGACCATGGCAGGCATGCAGACCCTGCGCGAGCGCCTGGCGCAGATTTCGGCTCAAACCCGCAGCGCTGGTGCCGATTCCATGGAAAATTCCAACCCGGCAGGGCCTTTCTGAGATTGGGCACAATCGGGTCTAGATGTTCACGAGATGACGAAATGAAAATTCACAATCGATTCCCGGGTTTTCACAGAGCGTCCTGGCCGCTGTGGTGGCAGCGCATGCTCAACCTGAACGATTCGCGCTGGGGCCGTGGCGACGACAAGCCTACGGAAAACGGCTCGGGCCAACCCTCGGGTGCCGAGGGCGACAAGCCCGAAACACCGCCGCCGCAGCGTCCGCAAAGCGGCGGCAACCGCGCGCAGCAGTCAGGGCCACCCGATCTGGACGAGTTGTGGAAAGACTTCAACCGCAAGCTCGGCGCGCTCCTGGGCAACAAATCGGGGCAAAAGGGTGGCGGTGGCGGCTCCACGGGCGGCGGCTTCCAGCCCGACATGAAGAACGCCGGTATGGGCATCGGGTTGATTTTGGGCGTGGTCGTGCTGATCTGGCTGGGCACGGGGTTCTTCATCGTGCAAGAAGGCCAGCAAGCGGTCATCACCCAGTTTGGCAAGTACAAGGGCACGGTCAATGCCGGTTTCAACTGGCGTCTGCCATACCCGATCCAGCGCCACGAACTGGTGTTCGTTACCCAGATCCGCTCGGTCGATGTCGGGCGCGACACGGTGCTCAAGGCCACGGGTCTGCGCGAATCGGCCATGCTGACGCAGGACGAAAACATTCTGGACATCAAGTTTGCGGTGCAATACCGCTTGAGCGATGCACGCGCCTTCCTGTTCGAGAGCAAAAACCCGGCCGAGGCCGTGGTGCAAGCGGCCGAGACCTCGGTGCGCGAGGTGCTGGGCAAGATGCGAATGGACGCGGCCCTGTCCGAGGAACGCGACCAGATCGCCCCGCGTGTGCGCGCCCTGATGCAAAACATTCTGGACCGTTACAAAGTGGGCGTCGAGGTGGTTGCCATCAATCTGCAGCAAGGTGGCGTGCGCCCGCCCGAGCAGGTGCAGGCCTCGTTTGACGATGTGCTCAAGGCCGGCCAGGAACGCGAGCGCACCAAGAACGAAGCCCAGGCCTACGCCAACGACGTGGTGCCGCGTGCGGTGGGTTCGGCCTCGCGCCTGAAGGAAGAGGCCGAGGCCTACAAATCGCGCGTGGTGGCCCAGGCCCAAGGTGATGCGCAGCGTTTCCGCTCGGTGTTTGCCGAGTACCAAAAAGCGCCTCAGGTAACACGCGACCGCATGTACATCGACGCCATGCAGCAGATCTACGGCAACGTCACCAAGGTGCTGGTAGAGTCGCGCCAGGGCTCGAACCTGCTCTACCTGCCGCTGGACAAGATCCTGCAAATGGGTGGTGGATCGGAGAGTGCCGCTGGCGCAGTATCGAGCGTGCCGGTGGCACCGCTCAGTCCCGCCGCCCAGTCTCAGGGTGGCGACGCCCGCAGCCGCGACGCATCGCGTACGCGTGAACGCGATTCACGCTAGGAGTTTGTGATGAACCGAATCGGATTAGTGATTTCGTCCCTGCTGGTGCTGTTGGCACTGGCAAGCTCGACCCTGTTTGTGGTGGACCAGCGCCAGTTTGGCGTGGTCTACGCCCTTGGACAAATCAAGGAAGTGATTACCGAGCCCGGCTTGAACATCAAGCTGCCGCCGCCGTTCCAGAACGTGTCCTATATCGACAAGCGGTTGCTCACCCTGGACAGCAGCGACTCCGAACCCATGCTCACCGCCGAGAAGCAACGCGTGGTGATCGACTGGTATGTGCGCTGGCGCATTTCCGAGCCCACCGAATACATCCGCAACGTCGGCCTCAATGAAACCGCCGGTGCCAACCAGCTCAACCGGGTGGTGCGCAATGCGTTCCAGGAAGAGATCAACAAGCGCACCGTCAAGGAACTGCTCTCGCTCAAGCGCGAAGCGCTGATGGCCGACGTCAAGACCGAGGTGCTCAACCAGGTACGTGGTGCCAAGCCCTGGGGCGTGGATGTGGTGGACGTGCGCATCACGCGCGTGGACTATGTGGAAGCCATCACCGAGTCGGTGTACCGGCGCATGGAAGCCGAGCGCAAGCGCGTTGCCAACGAGTTGCGCTCCACCGGCGCGGCTGAAGGTGAAAAGATCCGCGCCGACGCCGACCGCCAGCGCGAAGTGACGATTGCCAACGCCTACCGCGACGCGCAAAAGATCAAGGGCGAGGGCGATGCCGAAGCGGCGCGCATTTACGCCGAGGCCTTTGGGCGCGATCCGCAGTTTGCCCAGTTCTACCGCAGCCTGGACGCGTACAAGGCGTCGTTTGCCAACAAGAGCGATGTGATGGTGCTTGACCCCTCGTCGTCCGAGTTCTTCAAGGTGTTTCGCAATGGCGGCCCGGGTGCCGCTGCACCTGCGGCGAAGAAGTAGATTTTGGACAGCGATACGCTTTGGCTGGCCTTGGGGCTGGTGCTGGTGATCGAGGGTTTGTTTCCCTTTGTCTCGCCCGAGGGTTGGCGCAAGATGTTTGCCCAGTTGTTGCAACTCAACGACGGCCAGATCCGCTCCTTTGCCCTGGCGAGCATATTGGGCGGTCTGGCGCTGATTTGGTGGCTCGGGCCCTGAAAAGTCGCCGGCAAGCCCGGTAAAATCACGTTTTTAATAGCCCCATACAAGCCATGTCAGCCTGGGTCCTACCGGATCACATTGCCGATGTACTGCCTTCCGAGGCACGGCACATCGAAGAAATACGTCGAGACCTGCTGGACATGGCGCGCTGCTATGGCTACGAGCTGGTCATGCCGCCCCTGTTGGAGCATCTCGAATCGCTGCTTTCGGGCACTGGCGAGGCGCTCGATCTGCAAACCTTCAAACTGGTCGATCAACTCTCGGGCCGCATGATGGGCCTGCGCGCCGATAGCACGCCCCAGGTGGCGCGCATCGACGCACATTTGCTCAACCGCGTCGGCGTCACCCGCCTGTGCTACTGCGGCCCGGTGCTGCATACCCGCCCCGGTGGGCCGCACGCCAGCCGTGAGCCGCTGCAGTTTGGTGCCGAGATATACGGCCATGCCGGCCTCGAGGCCGACCTCGAAATTCTCACCCTGGCGCTCGATTGCGTGCACGCTGCCCAGGTTAGCGGCATCGGTGTGGATATGGCTGATGCCCGCATCGTCCACGCCCTGCTCAAGGACTTGTCCCTGAGCGCCGAGCAACTGGCATTGCTGCACGCCGCACTCGCCGCCAAGGATGCGAGCGAACTGCGCGTGCTCAGCCGCAACGCGCCGGTGGCGGTGCAAGAGGCATTGCAGGCGCTGGTGCAGCTGTATGGCGACGCACGGGTGCTTGACGAGGCGCAGCGCGTGCTGCCGGCCTCACCCGAGCTGCTGTTGGCCCTGAACCACTTGCGTTGGCTCGCGGGCCACCTCGACGGTGTGCCGGTGTCGTTTGATCTGGCCGACCTGCGTGGCTATGCCTATTACACCGGAACCATGTTTTCGCTCTATGCGCCGGGGGCCAGCGGTGCCCTGGCGCGTGGCGGGCGCTACGACGAAGTGGGCTCGGTGTTTGGCCGCAAGCGCCCGGCGGTGGGCTTCAGCCTGGACGCCAAGGCGCTGGCCACGGCGGCAGCGCAGCGGCCGCTGCGCGCGGCCATTCGTGCGCCCTGGCGCGAGGACGCCGCGCTGCGCAGCGCCATTGCCGCCTTGCGCCGCCAGGGCGAGACCGTGGTCTGCGTGCTGCCCGGGCACGAGAGCGAAGTCGATGAATTCCAGTGCGACCGGGAACTCTCCTTGGTCGGTGGTCAGTGGATCGTGAAAACTATCTGAGAAATCTCTAAATGAATACAACCAAAGGCCGTAACGTAGTGGTGGTGGGCACCCAGTGGGGCGATGAAGGCAAGGGCAAACTGGTCGACTGGCTGACCGAAAGCGCCCAGGGCGTGGTGCGCTTTCAGGGCGGGCACAACGCAGGGCACACGTTGGTGATCAATGGCGTCAAGACGGCGCTGCACCTGATCCCCAGCGGCATCATGCGCGCAGGGGTGAAGTGCTACATCGGCAACGGCGTGGTGCTCTCGGTGGCCAAGCTGTTTGAAGAAATGGAAGGCCTGGAAAAAATGGGCGTGCAGGTGCGCGACCGCCTGCGCATCAGCGAAGCCTGCCCGCTGATTCTGCCGTTCCACGCCGCGCTCGACGTGGCGCGCGAAGCAGCGCGCGAGAAGGGCGGCCACTCCAAGATTGGCACCACCGGGCGCGGCATCGGCCCGGCCTACGAAGACAAGATCGCCCGGCGCGCCCTGCGCGTGCAAGACCTCAAATACCCCGAGCGCTTTGCCGCCAAGCTGCGCGAACTGCTCGACCTGCACAACCACATCCTGACCACCTACCTGGGCTCGGCCGCATTCGATTTTGGCGACGGCCTGGCACCCTTCATGAAAGACGGTCGCGTCGAGTTTGAGCCGGTGTACACCCAGGCGATGCGCCACGCCGAAATGCTCAAGCCGATGATTGCCGACGTCTCGCGCGAGCTCAACGAAGCGCATGCCAAGGGCGCCAACCTGCTGTTTGAAGGCGCGCAGGGCACGCTGCTTGACGTGGACCACGGCACCTACCCCTATGTCACCTCCAGCAACTGCGTGGCCGGCAATGCGGCTGCCGGTGCCGGCGTGGGGCCGGGCCTGCTGCACTACATCCTGGGCATCACCAAGGCCTATTGCACGCGCGTGGGCGGCGGCCCATTCCCGACCGAACTCGAATGGGAAGTACCCGGCACGCCGGGCTACCACATGAGCACCGTGGGTGCCGAAAAAGGTGTTACCACTGGGCGCTCGCGGCGCTGCGGCTGGTTTGACGCGGCCCTGCTCAAGCGCTCGGCCCAGGTCAATGGCCTCTCGGGTCTGTGCATCACCAAGCTCGACGTGCTCGACGGCCTCAAGGAACTGATGCTGTGCACCGGCTACGACGTGGATGGCGAAGTGGTCGACATCCTGCCCATGGGCGCCGACGAAATTGCGCGCTGCAAGCCGATCTACGAAGTGCTCGACGGCTGGAGCGAAAGCACCGTGGGCGTCACCCAGTACGAGCAGTTGCCCGTCAATGCGCGCCTGTACCTGCAGCGCATTGAACAGGTTACCGGCGTTCCCATCCACATGGTGTCCACCAGCCCCGACCGCGACCACACCATCATGATGCGCCACCCCTATCTGGCCGATTGATGAGGCGACCCAAAGCATGAAAAATGCGGATCGCCGTAGTGAAGCAACCCCCGTGGTCATTGCCAGACGCGCAGCGTCGCGAAGGGATGTCATTGCGAGCGAAGCGCGGCAATCCATGCCAGACAGAAGTCATGGATCGCCACGGCCTGACGGCCTCGCGATGACGAGGGGAAACAGCCTCGCGATGACAAAAATAGCGGTGCAGTTTACGGAAGGCCAAACGCGGCACTTCAGCGCAAGGGATGTCATTGCGAGCGAAGCGCGGCAATCCATGCCAGAC
>CAIPBW010000397.1 GCA_903863395.1 uncultured beta proteobacterium | reverse complement strand
GCGCCAAGGAGACGCTGGTGTTTTCCAGTCTGCAACCCTTCAGGCAGAGCGACACAGGGTGGTGGGATCGGCTGCAGCAGCACGCCACTGAAGTCAGCGCCGGGGATGCGCCCGATAGCGCGGCCGGAGATGCGCCGCCTTCAGACACGACCTTTGCCCTGCTGGAGTTGCCACAGCCGCCGCAAGGCTTCGTGGAAGAATCACCGGACGCTATACAAAGCGTAGCAGACAGTCTGGAGTCGCGCATCGGCCAGGCCATGCACCGATTGCTCGAATGGGTGGACCGCGTGGTAGGAGCGGCCACGCCCGCTTTGTGGAGCGCGCGCCAGCAACAGGCGCTGGCGCAGCAGTTTTTGCTTGATGCCAACCAGGTCGCGCAGGCACGCAACATGGCGCTGGCGATCCTGGGCGGCGAGGCCGCCTGGGCCTGGGACGCGCATGAGCTGGCCTGGTCTGGCAACGAAGTGGCGCTCAATCAGGGCGGGCGCGTGCTGCGCATCGACCGTCTGGTGCAGCGGCGCTCCAGCGCGCACTGGTGGGTGCTGGATTTCAAGTCGGCTACCGAGCCCGAGCAGCAAGCCGCGTTGCGTGAGCAACTCAGCAGCTACCGCGCGGCGCTGGCCTTGCTGCAGCCGGGCCAGCGCGTGCGCGCTGCGTTTCTGACGGCGCGGGGCCGCATGGTGGAATTGGGAGATACATGAACAACGAACTTTCGGTGGTGGTGATTGGTGGCGGCCCGGCCGGGCTGATGGCGGCGCAGGCGCTGCAGGAGGCCGGCTGCGTGGTGCACCTGTTTGACGCCATGCCCTCGGTTGGGCGCAAGTTCTTGCTGGCCGGCAAGGGCGGCTTGAACCTGACGCACTCCGAGAGCGCCGATACATTTGCCAGCCGCTATGGTGCGGCCCGGCCCGTGGTGCAAGACTGGCTCGCGGACTTTGGTCCGAGCGACTTGCGCCACTGGGCGCAGCAGTTGGGCGTGGAAACCTTTGTCGGTTCGTCGGGCCGGGTGTTCCCGCAGGACATGAAGGCAGCGCCCCTGTTGCGTGCCTGGTTGCAGCGCTTGCGCCATCCTGCGTCGGGCATTGGCGTGAAGTTTCATATGCGCCACCGTTGGCTGGGCTGGGCCGATGCGGCAGCGCGCACGCTGCGCTTTGCCACACCCCAGGGCGAAGTGCAAGTGGCTGCGCGCGCCGTGGTGTTGGCCCTGGGCGGTGGCAGTTGGACGCGGCTGGGCTCGGACGGTGCCTGGGTGCAATTGCTGGGCGAGCGCGGCGTGGCGCTCGCACCACTGATGCCGTCCAACTGCGGCTTTGATGTGCAAGGCGGTTGGAGCGAGCACTTTCGCAGCCGCTTTGCCGGGCAGCCGTTCAAATCGGTTGCCATCTCGGTGGCGCTTGCGCAGGGCGAGGGTTTTGCGCGCAAGGGCGAATTTGTGGCCACCGCCACCGGGGTTGAGGGCAGCCTGATTTACGCAGCGTCAAGCCTTTTGCGCGACGCCATTGTGCAAACCGGGCAGGCCCACTTTGCGATCGACCTGCTGCCCGACCTGTCTGCCGAGAAGGTGCTGGCCGAGGTCAGCCACCCGCGCGGTAGCCGCTCGCTCTCCTCCCACCTCAAAAGCCGTCTGCATCTCGATGGCATCAAGATGGCGCTGCTGCATGAGTTGCTCAGCCGCGAGGCCATCAACGACCCCAGGCAGTTGGCGCAGGCGATCAAGGGGCTGGATGTGGTGCTGTGCGCGCCGCGCCCACTGGACGAAGCCATCAGCAGCGCCGGTGGCGTGCGCCTGGACGGCTTGACCCCGGGCCTGATGCTGAACCAACTGCCGGGCGTGTTTTGCGCCGGGGAAATGCTCGACTGGGAGGCGCCCACCGGCGGCTATCTGCTCACCGCCTGCTTTGCCAGCGGCCGCCGTGCGGGCCTGGCAGCGAGCCGCTATCTGCAAGAATCCATCTAGGAGCTTGCCTGCAAGCGATTGTTTTACAGCTTGGTGGCTGTAATGACCTGGAAGTTGCCAAAAAAGTAGGTGGTGCGCTCGCACTTCCAGCCGCCCATGTCGTTGAGGCAGTTGAGTGGATCGTGCGTGTCCCACAGGGCCAGTCCGAGCGGCTCAAAGACCTTGAAGTAGGTCCAGCTCAGCACCTTCAGAACCCACAGTTGGGGCTTGTGGAACTCGGCCAGGTACAGCTTGCCGCCGGGGGCGAGCAGGCGTCCGGCTTCAGCCAGGGCCTGAATCTTCATCGGGTGGGGCAGCTCGTGCAGCAGGAAAAACAGGATGTTGGCGTCTGCAATGCCATCTTTCTGGTTCATGGCGGTGGCGTTGCTCTCGATGTATTCGACCTTGCTGCCGTACTGGCCGAGCTTGGTTTGCGCGTGGGTGAGTTCGTTTTGCACCACGTCGGCAATCAGCACGCGCCGGGCACCCGATTGCATCGACGCTTCCACCACGCGCGGAATCACGTTGCCAAACGCGCACGAAGTGATCAGCACGGTCTTGTTCTTCAGCTTGGTCGCGTTCAGACCTTCCACGATGGTGGTGACCAGGCGGTGGTACTGGAACAGCAGAATGGCGGAGATGATGGGCTGAAAGTCCACCAGCTTGATCAACCCCATGTTGGAGTAGATCGGGTAAACGTGGGAGGTTTCGCTCTGGTTGGACGAGAGACCTCGCATCAGCAGTGCGCCACGGGTGACTACAAAAAAGAACAGCCCGGTGGCCGCTAGCAACAAAACCACGGCGTACAGCCCGTTAACCATCCAAGCACTCATCACTATGCTCCAACATCAAAAAAGGGGGGAAGAGAAGGGAGAACACGACGCCTGCTCTGGCAGAGAGCCAAGCCTGCACACCAACAGCAAACGTACTGCGACCGTGTTTCCAACATAAGGTGGGCGTGCCTTGAACTGGTCAGCGGCTTGCCAGGGGTTGCAACCAATTTGCCTGACCCGTGGTGCCTGGGGCACGCCTGGATAATCTTGTCCGGTGCTACAGGGATATACCACCAGGGACGGGCAATTGTAATCGCGAATCCAAGCGGTTAAAGTTGGGGCCAGAAACTTGCATTCCTGACGAAAGAGTCCCATGTCCTATCCCCCCGAGTTTTTGCAGCGCGTTGACCAGTTCATTCATCTTGCCAATGAGATGGCCGAAGGCGGCAAGGACGGCGAAGCCAGCGCCGCCATTTTGTTTGCCGCCGGGCGCTACAACGCGTTCAACTTCCTCTCGAACAACGGAGCCGAGCAGGACCGTGCGGCGGCAGTGGATTTCTACGTTTCGGAGTACCGCAAGGCGCTGGAGTCCAACCTGGATGGTGTCGTGGGGCCGGTGGTCAAGCCGCAAGGTTAAGCGGGGGGCAGTTGCGGTATTGCCTTCGAGTAGAGGGAGGGCAGCACTTGGGCTGTGGGCCCGCGCCTCATACTGTCAAACGCCCAGAAATCGGCGCGGACCCACAACCCAAGTGCTGCCGGTGAGCGCTGTGGGGGCGCTTGGGCAGCGAACCCGCCCCGCATGCGGTTCGTCACTGCGAGCGTAGCGCGGCAGTCCATGCAGGCAAGAAGACATGGATCGCCACGGCCTGACGGCCTCGCGATGACGGGGTGGGTGCATGGCCTCGCGACGACGCAGGGCTGTCATTGCGAGGAGCGTAGCGACGTGGCAATCCATGCAGGCATGAAGTCATGGATCGCCACGGCCTGACGGCCTCGCGATGACGGGGTGAGTGCATCGCCTGGCGACGACGGGGTGAGTGCATGGCCTGGCGACGACGGGGGGTGGTAGTACCAATTGCTTGCTGCCTCCGGTAAGGCATACTTCTGTCTGCAAGTTGCACAGCATTGCACTGAATTTTGAAACTCAACAAGGAAATGACGTGAGCGAACAGACCAAGTATCTCCTCGAAGAAAACCAGATGCCCCGCTTTTGGTACAACATCCAGGCTGACCTGCCGACACCGGCACCGGCCGTATTGCACCCTGGCACGCTGCAGCCGGTGGGCCCGGCCGATTTGGCACCGCTGTTTCCGATGGACCTGATCCTGCAGGAGGTTAGCCAGGAGCGTGAGATCGAGATTCCTGAGCCGGTGCGTGACGTGTTTCGCCTGTGGCGGCCCGCGCCGCTGTACCGCGCCCGTAGGCTGGAAAAATTGCTGGGCACACCGGCCAAGATTTTCTACAAGTACGAGGGCGTCAGCCCGGCCGGTAGCCACAAGCCCAACACCGCGATTCCGCAGGCTTTTTACAACCAGCAGTCTGGCGTCAAGCGGTTGGTGACCGAGACCGGCGCGGGGCAGTGGGGTACGTCGCTGGCGTTTGCCGGTTCGTTGTTCGGGTTGACGGTGGAAGTTTTTCAGGTGCGTGTCTCTTACGACCAGAAGCCCTACCGCCGCGCCGTGATGGAAACCTACGGTGCGCGCTGCGTGGCATCGCCCTCGATGGAGACCGTCTTTGGCCGCTCGGTGCTGGAGAAGACACCGGACCATCCGGGCAGTTTGGGGATTGCGATTTCCGAGGCGGTGGAATTGGCCGTGCAGCGCGAAGACACCAAGTACGCGCTGGGCTCGGTGCTCAACCATGTGCTGCTGCACCAAACCATCATCGGCCAGGAAGCGATGGAGCAAATGAAGATGGCCGACACCTGGCCCGATGTGGTGATTGGCTGTGCGGGCGGCGGCTCCAACTTTGCCGGCATTGCCTTCCCCTTTATCGGACATGGGCTGCGCGGTGGGCAAAAGAGCCGTGCGTTGGCGGTTGAGCCTGCTGCGTGCCCGTCGCTCACACGCGGCAAGTACGCCTACGACTTTGGCGACACCGGGCGCATGACGCCGCTGACCAAGATGCATACGCTGGGCAGCCAGTTCACGCCACCGGGCTTTCATGCGGGCGGTTTGCGCTACCACGGCATGGCGTCGCTGGTGTCGCACTGCAAGGAGTTGGGGTTGGTGGAAGCCGTGGCCTACCACCAGGTGGAGTGCTTTGAGGCGGGCGTGGCGTTTGCGCGCTGCGAGGGCATTGTGCCCGCGCCCGAGTCCAACCACGCGGTCAAGGGCGCGATCGAGGAGGCGCTGCGCTGCAAGCGCGAAGGCAAGGCCGAAACCATTCTGTTCTGCCTCTCGGGCCATGGCCACTTTGACATGGCTTCGTACCAAAAATACTTTGCCGGTGAACTCACCGACGAAGGCTATGACGAGGTTGATCTGGCCGCGTCACTGCTGGGCTTGCCCCAGGTTCCTTAAACCGCGTGCGTGGCGCTGTTGGCCTACCAGAGCAGGTAGGCTACCAGCGCTACCAAGGTTATCAGCCCCATCAGGGTTTGCAGCATGTTGCCGCCCGCTTCGAGGTCGCGGACAAAGTCGAGGTCGATAACGTGCGCGTCGTCGTCGTCCGGCGGCGTTGGCGCTGCTGCGACCAGAGCAGCCTGCATTTGGAAAGAATTCGAATCTCGCATAAGTTGTTCGGATAGACGCAGACCATGAAGCCTGCATCGTAATGCGCCAAGATTAATGCACTCTTAAGCGCGACTGCGCTGGAAGATGCTTGGGGATGCGTGGCACAGGTGAGCAAAAGCGCTATCGCTCTATCGCGCGGTGGTAGAGTGTGCGTGGCACAAGGACCTGGTGAAGGCGTGCCATCCATAACCGCGGAGAATCTGCCATGGCAACCAAGGTCATCATTCAACACCCGGCCAACGGCTTGACGAAAAACGGCTACTTCGGTTTCAGTTGGACCTACCTGTTTTTTGGCTGGTTTGTACCGCTCTTGCGGG
>CAIPBW010000396.1 GCA_903863395.1 uncultured beta proteobacterium | reverse complement strand
AGCGTTGTGAAAGACAACGCACGCAAAGCCGGTGATACCGGCAGCCCCGAAGTTCAGGTGGCACTGCTGACAGCCCGTATCAACGAGCTCACACCCCACTTCAAGACCCATGCCAAAGATCACCACGGCCGTCGCGGCCTGTTGCGCATGGTGAGCCGCCGCCGCAAGCTGCTCGACTACCTGAAGGACCGCGACGCTGACCGCTATACCGCGCTGATCGCCAAGCTGGGATTGCGCAAGTAAGCGGCAGATTGAATGACGAACGCCTGAGTTAGGTTACTAGCTCAGGCGTTTTTTACTTCGGAGACGGCAAGAACAGAGCGAAGCTGTGTCATTCCACAACAATTCAGGCAGAGGCCTTGAGTTTTTCTGGAATGGCATCGTGTTCTGTGATGCAGCCTCCGGGCTCGGGTGAAGTGGCCAGCACTTCCCATATTTACAGGAGATTCGATATGAGCATTTTCAACAAAGTTACCAAGACCTTTCAGTGGGGCCAGCACACGGTCACCATGGAAACCGGCGAAATCGCACGCCAATCCAGCGGCGCGGTGCTGCTTGACATGGACGGCACCGTGGTGCTTGCCACCGTGGTTGGCAAGACCGAAGGCAAGCCGGGCCAGGACTTTTTCCCCCTGACCGTGGATTACCTGGAAAAGAGCTACGCAGCAGGCAAGATCCCGGGCAGCTTCTTCAAGCGCGAAGGCCGCCCCAGCGAGTTTGAGACGCTCACCAGCCGCCTGATTGACCGCCCGATTCGTCCGCTGTTTCCCGAAGGCTATTTCAACGAAGTGCACGTGGTGGTGCACACCGTGTCGCTGAACCCGGAAGTCGATGCCGATATTGCCGCCCTGATTGCGGTCAGCGCTGCGCTGTCGATCAGCGGCATCCCGTTCAATGGCCCGATTGGCGCTGCGCGCGTGGGTTATGTCAACGGTGAATACGTGCTCAATCCCGGCCAGACCCAACGCAAGGATTCGGTCCTTGATCTGGTGGTGGCGGGCACCGAAGCAGCCGTGCTGATGGTCGAGTCCGAAGCGCAGCAGTTGTCCGAAGAAATCATGCTCGGTGCCGTGGTGTTCGGCCACGAGCAGGGTGCGATTGCCATCAACGCCATCCATGAATTGGTGCGCGACGCCGGCAAGCCGGCCTGGAACTGGAGTGCTCCTGCCAAGGACGAAGCGCTGATCGCCAAGATCGACGGTTTGGCCAAGGACAAGCTGGTTGCGGCCTACCAGATCCGCAACAAGCAAGCCCGTACCCAAGCCTGCCGTGCAGCCTACGCTGACGTGATGGCCGCTCTCAAGGCCGAAGGCGTGGCGTTTGACAGCGTGGCCATCGAAGGCTTGCTGTTTGAAATCGAAGCCAAGATTGTCCGTGGCCAGATTCTGGCCGGTGAGCCGCGCATCGACGGCCGCGATACGCGCACCGTGCGCGCCATCGAAATCCGCAACAGCGTGTTGCCCCGCACCCACGGCTCGGCCCTGTTTACACGCGGCGAAACCCAGGCGCTGGTGGTTACCACCCTGGGCACCGAGCGCGACGCGCAGCGCATCGACGCCCTGAGCGGCGACTACGAAGACCGCTTCATGCTGCACTACAACATGCCCCCCTTTGCTACCGGCGAAACCGGTCGCGTGGGCACGCCCAAGCGCCGCGAAATCGGCCACGGCCGTCTGGCCAAGCGCGCCCTGGTGGCGTGCCTGCCTTCCAAGGAAGACTTCCCCTACACCATGCGTGTGGTGTCCGAAATCACCGAGTCCAACGGTTCTTCGTCGATGGCGTCGGTGTGCGGCGGTTGCCTGTCGCTGATGGATGCAGGCGTGCCGATGAAGGCTCACGTGGCCGGTATTGCCATGGGTCTGATCAAGGAAGACAACCGTTTTGCCGTGCTGACCGACATTCTGGGTGATGAAGACCACCTGGGCGACATGGACTTCAAGGTGGCCGGTACCACTAACGGCATCACCGCCTTGCAGATGGACATCAAGATTCAGGGCATCACCAAGGAAATCATGCAGGTGGCACTGGCCCAGGCCAAGGAAGCGCGCATGCACATCCTGGGCAAGATGCAGGAAGCCATGGCCCAGGCCAAGACCGAAGTTTCGACCTTTGCACCGCGCCTGTTCACCATGAAGATCAATCCGGAAAAAATCCGTGACGTGATCGGCAAGGGCGGTGCCGTGATCCGTGCGCTGACCGAAGAAACCGGTACCCAGATCAACATCGAAGAAGACGGCACCATCACCATCGCTTCGAGCGATCCGGCCAAGGCCGAAGAAGCCAAGCGCCGGATTGAACAGATCACGGCCGAAGTCGAAATCGGCAAGGTGTACGAAGGCCCGATCACCAAGATTCTGGACTTTGGTGCCCTGGTCAACCTGCTGCCGGGCAAGGACGGTCTGCTGCACATCAGCCAGATCGCCCACGAGCGCGTCGAGAAGGTGACGGACTATCTTGCCGAAGGCCAGATCGTCAAGGTCAAGGTGCTCGAGACCGACGAAAAGGGCCGCATCAAGCTGTCCATGAAGGCGCTGCTCGACCGTCCTGTCCAGAACTCTGAGCAAGGCTGAAACTGAAAGTCCGATAGCCGGCCGTGATTGTTTGCGTACGTCTATCGAGCTGAAAGCCATGAAGGTTATTGAGATTTCATCGTTTGGTGGTCCCGAGGTGTTGCGCCTGGGTGAGCGCGCCATGCCCGTCGCTGGTGCGGGTGAGGTGCTCATTCGCGTGGCTGCTTTTGGCATCAACCGCCCGGATGTGCTGCAGCGCGCCGGGGCGTACCCGCCACCCCCCGGGGCGTCGGATATTCCGGGGCTCGAAGTGGCTGGCACCATCGTCAGCGGCGACGCGCAAGCCTTGCAGGCGGCGCAGTTGCAGATTGGCGAGCGGGTGTGTGCGCTGGTGGCCGGTGGCGGCTATGCCGAGTATTGCGTGGCACCCGTGGGCCAGTGCCTGCCCGTGCCTGCGGGTCTGAGCGATGTGCAGGCGGCGTCTTTGCCGGAGACCTTTTTCACGGTCTGGAGCAACGTGTTTGACCGGGGTCGGCTGCAAAGCGGTGAGACCCTGCTGATCCAGGGTGGCTCCAGCGGCATTGGGGTCACTGCCATCCAGTTGGCCAAGGCCTTCGGTGCCAGCGTCATCGTCACCGCAGGCAGCGATGCCAAGTGCGATGCCTGCGTTGCGCTGGGGGCGGACCACGCCATCAACTACAAACGGCTCGATTTTCAGGCCGAGGTACTGCGCCTGACAGCGGGCCGCGGGGTGGATGTGGTGCTGGACATGGTGGCGGGCGATTACGTTGGCAAGGAACTGGCCTGCATGGCCGAGGATGCACGTCTGGTGATCATCGGCGTGCAAGGCGGTGTGAAGAGTGAAATCAATGCCGGTCTGGTGCTGCGCAAGCGCCTCACGGTAACGGGCTCCACGCTACGGCCGCGCCCGCTGGCGTTCAAGGAAGCGATTGCGCGCGCCTGCAGGCAGCAAGTGTGGCCGTTGATCGAGGATGGGCGCATCAAGCCGGTGGTGCACAGCGTGTTTGCCGCGGTGGACGCCGCGCACGCCAGCGGCACCGGTGCCGTGTCCGCCCACGCGTTGATGGAGTCCAATGAGCACGTTGGCAAAATTGTTTTGGCTTGGAGTGCAGCATGAAGAAGCAACTGATTGCAGGTAACTGGAAGATGAACGGGTCGCTGGCCGCCAACGAGGCGCTGTTGCAGGCGTTGTTGGCCGGAGCCACATCGGCCAAGTGTCTGGTGGCCGTGTGTGTGCCCGCGCCTTATTTGGCGCAGGTGCAGCAATGCGTGGCAGGTAGCATCATCGATCTGGGCGCGCAGGATGTGTCGCAGCACGAAGTGGGTGCATTCACGGGCGAGGTGTCGGCCGCGATGCTGCGCGATTTTGGTGTGCGCTACTGTCTGGTGGGGCACTCGGAGCGTCGCCAATACCACGGTGAAACCGATGCGGAGGTTGCAACCAAGGCGCAACGCGCATTGGCAGCAGGCATTACGCCGATTGTGTGTGTCGGCGAAACCTTGGCGCAACGCGAGGCCGGTCAGACCGAAGAGGTGGTCAAGCGCCAATTGGCGGCGGTGATCCACGCCAACGGGCATTGCATCAGCGAAGTGGTGGTGGCGTACGAGCCGGTTTGGGCCATCGGCACCGGCAAGACTGCCAGTGCCGAGCAGGCGCAACAGGTGCACGCAGTGTTGCGCAAGCAGTTGCAAGCCGCTACGGCGCATGCAGATCGAGTCCACATTCTGTACGGCGGCAGCATGAATGCGGCCAACGCCGCTGAGTTGCTGGCGCAACCCGACATTGATGGTGGTCTGGTTGGCGGTGCCGCACTCAAGGCACCCGATTTTCTGTCCATCATTGCCGCGGCGCATTAGCGCCAGCGTGTATTTTCGAATTCGTTAGGAGAAGAGTATGAACATTGTGTTGACCATCATTTTGACCGTCCAGATGCTATCGGCGCTTGCCATGATCGGGCTGATCCTGGTCCAGCACGGCAAGGGCGCAGACATGGGGGCAGCCTTCGGCAGCGGAGGTTCTGGCAGTCTGTTTGGAGCCAGTGGCAGCGCGAACTTTCTGTCACGTACCACGGCTGTTTTGGCCACGGTGTTTTTTGTTTGCACGCTTGCCTTGGCTTACTTTGGCAACCTGCGTCCGGCCAGCAGTGGCAGTGTGCTCGAAGGCGCGGCAGCGGCGGCACCTGTGGTGGCGGTGCCAGCATCTGCACCCGCAGCACCGGCTTCAGGCGCGGCGCAAATCCCTGCCAAGTAAGTGTCGTGCAAGCTCCTGTTTTAATTGCCTTGTCCTTGAGAGAAGAGGGGTGATTTCAGGGTAAACTCTGCGCTTGTCTGAAAAGCAAAACGCCTTCGGGTTCCTCAGGCGATTCAGGTAAAAATAGCCGCCGTCGTGGTGAAATTGGTAGACACGCTATCTTGAGGGGGTAGTGGCGAGAGCTGTGCGAGTTCGAGTCTCGCCGACGGCACCAAAGGTATTTGGCCCGCTTGATTTATTGAGTTGGCAGCAACGGTGATTTGTATCGCATCATGAGCCTAGACCTGTATCTCCCAGTCCTGATCTTCATTGTGATTGGCCTTGTGACTGGGGTGGCTCCTCAGATCATTGGCTACATCTTGGGCCCCAACCGCCCCGATACCGCAAAAAACTCCCCCTACGAATGTGGCTTTGAAGCCTTTGGCGACGCGCGCATGAAGTTTGACGTGCGCTACTACCTGATCGCCATTCTCTTTATTTTGTTCGACCTCGAAACCGCGCTGCTCTTCCCATGGGCGGCGACGATCAAGGAGCTCGGCTTTTATGGCTTTTTGGTGGGCATGGAGATTGTGACCATCCTCACCATTGGCTTTGTGTACATGTGGATTAAAGGCGCCCTCGACTGGGAGTAATGCGATGATTGAAGGTGTTCTCAAAGAGGGTTTTGTCACTACCAGCTACGATGCTGTAGTGAACTGGGCCAAGACCGGTTCGTTGTGGCCAATGTCATTTGGCCTGGCGTGCTGCGCTGTGGAAATGATGCACATCGTGGCTGCACGGTACGACATCAGCCGCTTCGGTGCCGAGGTGTTTCGTCCGAGTCCGCGCCAGTCCGATTTCATGATTGTGGCGGGCACACTCACCAACAAGATGGCACCGGCCTTTCGCCGCGTCTATGACCAGATGGCCGAACCGCGCTGGGTGATGAGCATGGGGTCTTGCGCCAATGGCGGCGGCTATTATCACTACAGCTATTCGGTGGTACGCGGTTGCGATCGCGTCGTCCCGGTCGATATCTATGTGCCGGGCTGCCCGCCAACTGCGGAAGCCCTGCTTTACGGAATCTTGCAGCTACAGCAAAAGATCCGTCGCACCAACACCATCGCGCGGGTTTGAGGAGTCACCAATGACAACTGTTTCCGTTCTACCCGAGACCACACGCGACGCGGTTGCGGCGGCTTTGGGGGCAAGTGCAAAGCGAATTTCCATTGAATTCGGTGAGGTTACCGTCCACGTTGCGGCACCGGACTATCTCGATTGCGCCAAGACGCTCAAGGATGCGCCCGGTTGCCAGTTTGAGCAAATGATGGACCTGTGCGGCGTCGATTACTCCGAGTATCCCGCTGGCACGCCTGATGGCTTGCGCTTTTGCGTAGTGTTGCATCTGCTCTCCGTGGGTCTCAACCAGCGCGTGCGCCTGAAAGTGTTTGTTCCTGACGATGCTGCGCCGATGCTGCCGTCGGTGACTGGCATTTGGAGTGCTGCCAACTGGTTTGAGCGCGAAGCCTTTGACCTGTTTGGCATCGTGTTTGATGGCCACAACGACCTGCGCCGCATTCTCACGGACTATGGTTTTGTCGGCCACCCGTTCCGCAAGGATTTCCCCCGCATGGGCCACGTTGAAATGCGTTATGACGCCGAACTCAAGCGCGTCATCTATCAACCCGTCACGATCGAAGAGCGCGAAACCACCCCGCGCATCATTCGTGAAAGCAACTATGGGGGCCTGCAGTAAGCAGATGGATGCATGGCTGAAATAAAGAACTACACCCTCAATTTTGGACCGCAGCACCCGGCGGCACACGGCGTTTTGCGTCTGGTGCTTGAGCTCGACGGTGAGGTGATTCAGCGCGCCGATCCGCATATCGGCCTGTTGCACCGCGCCACCGAAAAGCTGGCCGAGAGCAAGACCTATCTCCAGGCGCTGCCCTACATGGACCGGCTCGACTACATGTCGATGATGTGCAACGAGCACGCCTACTGCCTCGCGGTGGAAAAAATGCTCGGGCTGGAAGTGCCGATTCGCGCACAGTACATCCGTGTGATGTATTCCGAGATCACCCGCTTGCTCAACCACCTGCTGTGGGTCGGCGCTTGCGCGCTGGACTGCGGTGCCATGACACCGTATTTCTACGTGTTCCGGGAGCGCGAGGATTTGCTCGACATGTACGAAGCGGTCAGCGGTGCGCGCATGCACGCTGCCTACTTCCGTCCGGGTGGTGTGTACCGCGATCTGCCCGACACCATGCCGCGCCATAAGCCGAGCAAGGTGCGCAGTGCCAAGTCCACCGAAGAACGCAACCGCAATCGCAATGGCAGTCTGCTCGACTTCATTGACGACTTTACCCAGCGCTTCCCGACCTTCCTGGGCGAGTACCACACGCTGCTCACCGACAACCGTATCTGGAAGCAGCGTACTGTCGGTGTGGGCGTGGTCACGCCGGAGCGCGCGCTCAATCTAGGCTTTACCGGCCCGATGTTGCGCGGCTCGGGTATTGCCTGGGACTTGCGCAAGAAGCAGCCCTATGACGTCTATGACCGCATGGACTTTGATATTCCCGTTGGCAAGACCGGCGACACCTATGACCGCTATCTGGTGCGCATGGAAGAGTTGAAGCAGTCCAACCGCATCATCAAGCAGTGCGTTGATTGGCTCAAGGCCAACCCAGGCCCGGTCATTACGGACAACCACAAAGTCGCACCGCCAAGCCGTGAAGCGATGAAGTCCAACATGGAAGACCTGATTCACCACTTCAAGCTGTTTACCGAAGGCTTTTGCGTGCCCGAGGGCGAAGCCTACGCGACCATTGAGCATCCGAAGGGTGAGTTTGGCATTTACTTTGTGAGTGATGGCGCCAACAAGCCTTACCGCATGAAGATCCGTTCGCCTGCATTTGTGCATCTGGCAGCGCTGGACGAAATGGGTAAGGGGCACATGATTGCTGATGCCGTGGCCATTATTGGCACCATGGACATTGTGTTTGGGGAAGTGGATCGATGATTTCAGAAGCATCCAAAGCGCGCTTCGCTCGCGAAGTTGCCAAATACCCGGCGGACCAGAAGCAGTCCGCAGTGATGGCCTGTCTGGCAATCGCACAACAAGAGCTTGGTTACATCAACGATGGCACCGAGCGCGAAATTGCTGACTATCTGGGCATGCCGGTGATGGCGGTGCATGAGGTTACGACCTTCTACAACATGTACAACCAGAAGCCCGTTGGCAAGTTCAAACTCAACGTCTGCACCAACCTGCCGTGTACCCTGCGCGAAGGCGTCAGCACCTTGCAATACCTCGAAAAGAAGCTCGGTATTTCGATGGGTGAGACCACGGCCGACGGCATGTTCACGCTGCAGCAAAGCGAATGTCTGGGCGCTTGTGCCGATTCCCCCGTGCTGCTGGTCAACGACCGCTCAATGTGCAGCTTTATGTCGACCGACAAAATTGATCAGTTGGTGGATGAATTGCGTGCGGTGGGAGGCAAATAATGACGGCGCAGAATATTCTTTCGCAGTTTCGCTCCACCGGTTTGCAGACCTGTTTCCATGGTCGCCATATCAAGCCGCAAATCCTGGCCGATCTGAACGGCTCCAACTGGCGCCTCAAAGACTATGTCGAGCGCGGTGGCTACCAGGCATTGCGCAAGATCTTGGGCAAAGACGGCGGCGAGGGCATGACGCCCGACCAGGTGATTGCCACGGTCAAAGAGTCGGCACTGCGTGGTCGCGGCGGTGCGGGTTTCCCGACCGGCTTGAAGTGGAGCTTCATGCCACGCCAGTACACCGGCCAGAAGTATCTGGTGTGCAACACCGACGAAGGCGAACCCGGTACCTGCAAGGACCGCGAAATTCTGGACTACAACCCGCATATCGTGATCGAAGGCATGGCCATTGCCGCTTACGCGATGGGTACCTCGGTGGGTTACAACTACATCCACGGCGAAATTTTCTCCACCTACGAGCGCTTTGAAGAAGCCCTCGAAGAGGCGCGCGCCGCCGGGTTCCTGGGCGACAACATCCTGGGCAGCGGCTTTGCATTCCAGTTGCATGCTGCCCACGGATTTGGTGCCTACATCTGCGGCGAAGAAACAGCGCTGCTGGAGTCGCTTGAGGGCAAGAAGGGTCAGCCGCGTTACAAGCCGCCGTTCCCGGCCAGCTTTGGTCTCTACGGCAAGCCCACCACCATCAACAACACCGAAACTTTTGCCGCAGTGCCGTGGATCATCCGCAACGGTGGCAAGGCCTACGTCGAGTGCGGCAAGCCCAATAACGGCGGCACCAAGATTTACTCCATGAGTGGAGACGTCGAGAAGCCCGGCAACTACGAAATTCCGATGGGTACGCCGTTTGCCACCTTGCTCGAACTCGCCGGTGGTGTGCGTACCGGGCGCAAGCTCAAGGCCGTAATTCCCGGTGGCTCGTCGTCGCCGGTGCTGCCCGCGTCGCTGATGATGGACTGCACCATGGACTACGACTCGATTGCCAAGGCCGGCTCGATGCTGGGCTCGGGCGCGCTGATCGTGATGGACGACAGCCGCTGCATGGTCAAGAGCCTGCAACGCTTGAGCTACTTCTACGCGCACGAGTCCTGCGGCCAATGCACGCCCTGCCGCGAAGGCACGGGCTGGCTCTGGCGTGTGGTCGACCGCATTGAAAATGGCCACGGCAGCGTGGCAGATATCGATTTGCTCGACAGCGTTGCCGACGACATCATGGGTCGCACGATTTGCGCGCTCGGTGATGCCGCCGCCATGCCGGTGCGCGCCATGATCAAGCATTTCCGCAACGAGTTTGAGTACCACGTTGCGCACAAGACCTGCATGGTCCCGGCATACGTCTGAACGAGTACGCCATGAACCACCACGCTCACAATTCGTTCGCTGTCCCCAAAGGGGGAGTTCGCCTTTCCTGGGGCGGCCCGACGAAAGGCACAAGATGATTGAAATCGAACTAGACGGCAAGAAGGTTGACGCGGCTGAAGGCAGCATGATCATGCATGCTGCCGAAAACGCCGGAACCTACATTCCCCATTTCTGCTACCACAAGAAGCTCAGCATTGCGGCAAGTTGCCGTATGTGTCTGGTTGATGTGGAAAAGATGCCCAAGCCCATGCCGGCCTGTGCCACCCCCGTCGCCAAGGGCATGGTGGTGCACACCCGCAGCGAAAAAGCGGTGCGTGCGCAGAAATCGGTGATGGAGTTTTTGCTCATCAACCACCCACTGGATTGCCCGATTTGCGACCAGGGCGGCGAGTGCCAGTTGCAGGATCTGGCCGTCGGTTATGGGGGTACCCACTCGCGCTACGAGGAAGAAAAGCGCGTGGTTCCCCACAAGGACGTGGGCCCGCTGATTTCGATGGAAGAAATGAGCCGCTGCATCCACTGCACCCGCTGCGTGCGCTTCGGGCAAGAGATTGCCGGTGTGATGGAGCTGGGCATGTCGCATCGCGGCGAGCATGCCGAGATTGAAACCTTTGTCGGCCAGTCGATCGACTCCGAACTGTCGGGCAACATGATCGACATCTGCCCGGTGGGTGCGCTCACCAGCAAGCCGTTCCGCTACAGCGCCCGCACCTGGGAACTGTCGCGCCGCAAGTCGGTCAGCCCGCATGACTCCACCGGTGCCAACCTGGTGGTGCAGGTCAAGAACCATCGCGTGTTGCGCGTGGTGCCGCTGGAAAACGACGCCGTCAATGAATGCTGGATTGCCGACCGTGACCGCTTCTCCTACGAAGCGCTCAACGGCCCTGACCGTCTGACCAACCCGATGATCAAGCAGGGTGGCCAGTGGAAGGACGTGGACTGGAAGACAGCGCTCGAATACGTGGCCCACGGCCTGGAAAGCATCAAGAAGAACCATGGCGCAGCGTCCATCGGCGCGTTGCTGAGCCCGCACAGCACGCTTGAAGAGTTGTACCTGGCTGGCGCGCTGGTGCGCGGCTTGGGCAGCGAGAACGTGGACTACCGTTTGCGCAACGCCGAGTTTGAAGCAGATCAGCCTGGTGCACGCCATCTGGGCATGTCCATTGCTGACCTGTCAACGCTGCAAAGCGTGCTGGTGGTGGGCACCAACCTGCGCAAAGACCATCCCCTGTTTGCACAGCGTGTGCGCCAGGCAGCGCGCGCAGGTTGCGCGGTTAACGTGGTTGCGGCGGGCGCGCCCCAATGGGCCATGTCGGTGGCAAACACCAGTGTTGCGCCAGCTTCGGGCTGGGTCCAGGCACTGGCCGATATTGCTGCGGCCATCGCGCAACAAAAGAACGTAGCGGCACCCCAGGACGGACACGCCAGCGATGTGGCAAAAGCCATCGCCAGTTCGCTGCTCAGCGGTGAGCGCAAAGCGGTGCTGCTGGGCAACGCTGCCGCGCACCACGCACAAGCCAGCCGTCTGCTGAGTCTGGCCAACTGGATCGGCGAGCACGCCGGCGCATCGGTGGGTTACCTCACCGAGGCTGCCAACACGGTGGGTGCGCAACTGGTGGGCGGTCTGCCGGGCAAGGGCGGGCTCAACGCCGCGCAGATGCTCGGCGGTGCCCTCAAGGCTGCCATCCTGCTCAACAACGAACCGCAATTTGACGCTGCGGCCGGGGCCGAAGGTTTGAAGGGCTGCGAGATGGTGGTGACCATGAGCCCGTTCAAAACCAACCTCGACATCAGCGACGTGTTGCTGCCGATTGCTCCCTTTACCGAAACGCCGGGGACCTTTGTCAACGCCGAAGGGCTTGTGCAAAGTTTCCACGCCGTGGTGCGGCCCCTGGGCGAAACCCGTCCGGCCTGGAAGGTGTTGCGCGCATTGGCCGACGTGCTGAACCTGCCCGGTTTTGCATTCGATTCGGCCCAGCAGGTGCTGGCACATATTCACGCGGACAACGCCGGTGGCGTGCCCGCGCATGTTCCCGCAGCGCGCCTGTCCAACGCGGTGCACGCAGTGGCGGCGTCGCAGGTTTCCACGGCGGAGCCCTGCGTAGCGGGTATCTACCAACTCGATAGCATCGTGCGCCGCGCCTCGTCGCTGCAAATGACCGCCGATGCCAGGGTCGCGCAGACGCAGGAGGTAACAGCATGATTGACGCCCTTTTTGCCCTCGGCCAAGGGCTGCTGGCTGCTCCCTGGTGGGCAGCCATTGCCTGGCCGCTGATCTGGGCGGTGGTAAAGGTCAGCGTGGTGCTGATGGTGGTGCTGGGTGCCGTCACCTACGCCACGTTGTGGGAGCGCAAGCTGCTGGGCTGGGCGCAGATTCGGCCGGGCCCCAATCGTGTCGGCCCCTGGGGCTTGTTGCAGCCGATTGCCGATGCCTTGAAGCTGATGACCAAGGAAATTGTGCGACCCGCCGCTGCCGACAAGGCGTTGTTTTTCCTCGGACCGGTATTGACCGTGGGTCCGGCGCTGGCAGTCTGGGCCGTGATTCCATTTGGCCCGGAGGTGGCAGTGGCCAACCTCAATGCCGGCTTGCTGTTCCTGATGGCGATCGGCTCAATGGAAGTCTATGGCGTCATTATTTCCGGTTGGTCGTCCAACTCCAAGTACGCGTTTCTGGGCGCGCTGCGGGCTTCAGCCCAGATGGTGAGCTATGAAATCGCCATGGGCTTTTGCTTCCTGATCGTGCTGATGGTCTCGTCGAGTTTGAACATGACCGACATCGTGCTCGGGCAGGGCAAGGGACATTTCGCCTCAATGGGCTTGACCTTCCTCTCGTGGAACTGGTTGCCCCTGCTGCCGATCTTTGTGGTGTACTTTGTTTGCGGTCTGGCGGAGACCAACCGTACGCCGTTTGACGTGATCGAAGGCGAGTCCGAAATCGTGGCCGGTCATATGGTCGAATACTCGGGCATGTCCTGGGCCATGTTCCAGATGGCCGAGTACGCCACGATCTGGCTGATCTCGATTTTGTCGTCCGTCATGTTCCTGGGCGGCTGGATGTCACCGATTGATGCAGCCCCGTTCACCTGGATTCCGGGCTGGATCTGGATCGCTCTCAAGACTTTCACCATGATGACCCTGTTCATCTGGGTGCGTGTGACCTTCCCGCGCTTCCGTTACGACCAGATCATGCGCCTGGGCTGGAAGATCTTTATCCCCGTGACCCTGGTCTGGCTGGTGGTGATTGCGGTGTGGATGCAGACCCCCTGGAACATTTGGAAGTAATTCGAGTTGTCTATGTCTACCCCAACTTCAAATACTGTTGAAAACGCATCCGGGAGCGGCTTCTCGGTGACGGATTTCCTCAAGAGTTTCATGCTCATTGAGTTGCTCAAGGGCATGCGGCTCACCGGTCGTTATGCCTTCAAGAGCAAGATCACGATCGAGTACCCCGAGGAGAAAACACCGCTGTCGCCACGTTTTCGTGGTCTGCACGCGCTGCGCCGTTACGAAAACGGCGAAGAGCGCTGCATTGCCTGCAAGCTGTGCGAAGCCGTGTGCCCGGCGATGGCTATCACCATCGAGTCGGCAGTGCGCGACGACGGCTCGCGCCGCACCACCCGCTACGACATCGACCTTAACAAATGCATTTTCTGTGGATTTTGCGAAGAGAGCTGCCCGGTCGATTCGATCGTCGAGACCTCGATTCTCGAATACCACGGTGAAAGTCGCAGCGACCTGTATTTCACCAAGGACATGCTACTGGCGGTAGGTGACAAGTTTGAATCCGAAATCGCTGCTGCCAAGCAGGCCGATGCCAAGTACCGTTGATCCGTCGTAAGAAAGAATCTGAATCATGAGTATCACGACCGGTCTGTTCTACTTCTTCTCGGCGATCATGCTGCTCGCAGCATTTCGCGTGATTACGGCGCGCAACCCGGTGCACGCTGTTTTGTTTCTGGTGCTTACCTTCTTCCAGGCCGCAATGATCTGGATGCTGCTCAAGGCCGAGTTTCTGTCCATTTCGCTGGTGCTGGTGTACGTCGGCGCGGTGATGGTGCTGTTCCTGTTCGTGGTGATGATGCTTGACATCAACATCGAAGAAATACGCGTTGGTTTTTGGACCCACTTTCCGCTGGCTGCGCTGGTGGGTGTGGTGGTCGTGCTGGAGATGGCCGGTGTGCTGATGGGCGGCTTTCGCGTCACGGAGAATGCCGACGGCGCGGCGATGGCGCAACTCTCCAACACCAAGGAACTCGGTAAGTTGATGTACACCCAGTACATCTATCCCCTTGAGGTTGCGACGGCCATCTTGCTGGTGGGCATGTTTGCAGCCATTGCGCTCACGCTGCGTGCGCGCAAAGACACCAAGAAAACAGACCCCGCCCAGCAAGTGCGCGTCAAAGCCAGTGATCGCATGACGGTGGTGAAGATGGCGGCCACCAAGGCAGCGGTACCAAGCGCTGCGGCCGCCTCGAACACGGAGACACAAGCATGACTTTGACCCTGGGACACTTTCTATCGCTCGGGGCGATTCTGTTCGCCCTGTCGCTGATTGGTATCTTTCTGAACCGGCGCAACCTGATTGTGTTGTTGATGGCGATTGAACTGATGCTGCTGGCGGTCAACACCAACTTCATCGCGTTCTCGCATTACCTCAACGACATGCACGGACAAATCTTCGTGTTTTTCATCCTGACGGTGGCGGCGGCCGAGTCGGCTATCGGCCTGGCCATCCTGGTGCTGTTGTTCCGCAACAAGTCCAACATCAACGTGGACGAACTCAATTCGCTCAAGGGTTAAAAATAAAATGAGTCAAACCCTGTCTGTTTCCAGTTTGCTGATGGTCCCACTGGCTCCGCTGGTGGGTTCTGTGGTGGCGGGTGTGTTTGGTACCAAGTTTGGTGGCAATCGCATCGGTAGAACGGCCAGCCATTCGCTGACCATCCTGGGGGTGCTGATTGCCTTTGTACTCTCGGCCCTGACGCTCAAGTCCGTAGCGCTTGACGGCGCGCGCTTCAACGAAACGCTCTACACCTGGATGACGGTGGGCGGCTTGAAGATGGAGGTGGGCTTCCTGATCGACGGTCTGACCGCGATGATGATGTGCGTCGTAACCTTCGTGTCGCTGATGGTGCACCTCTACACCATTGGCTACATGGAAGAAGACGCCGGCTACAACCGCTTCTTCTCCTACATTTCGCTGTTCACCTTCTCGATGCTGATGCTGGTGATGAGCAACAACATGTTGCAGTTGTTCTTTGGCTGGGAAGCAGTGGGCCTGGTGTCCTACCTTCTGATCGGTTTCTGGTTCAACAAGCCGACCGCGATTTTTGCCAACATGAAGGCGTTCCTGGTCAACCGCGTGGGCGATTTTGGCTTCATCCTCGGTATTGGCCTGATTGCCGCCTACGGTGGCACGCTTAACTACGCCGAAGCGTTTGCCAAATCGGGCGAACTCGCAGCACTGACGCTGCCCGGTACCGACTGGATGCTGGTGACCGTGATCTGCATCTGCCTGTTTATTGGTGCCATGGGCAAGTCGGCACAATTCCCGCTGCACGTCTGGTTGCCGGACTCCATGGAAGGCCCGACCCCGATCTCCGCGCTGATCCACGCCGCCACCATGGTGACGGCGGGCATCTTCATGGTCACGCGGATGTCGCCGCTGTTTGAACTCAGCGATACGGCGCTCAACTTTGTCATGGTGATTGGCTCCATCACTGCCTTGTTCATGGGCTTTTTGGGCATCATCCAGAACGACATCAAGCGCATCGTGGCGTATTCGACCCTGTCGCAGTTGGGTTACATGACGGTGGCGCTGGGTGCGTCGGCCTACTCGGTGGCGGTGTTCCACCTGATGACGCACGCGTTCTTCAAGGCGCTCTTGTTCCTTGCAGCGGGCTCGGTCATCATGGGTCTGCATCACAACCAGGACATCCGCTGGATGGGCGGCGTGCGCAAGTACATGCCTATCACCTGGATCACCTCTCTGCTGGGTTCACTGGCACTGATCGGCACCCCGTTCTTCTCGGGCTTCTACTCCAAGGACAGCATCATTGAGGTTGTCCAGGCAAGCCACCTTCCGAGCGCAGGCTTTGCCTCGTTTGCGGTGTTGGCTGGCGTGTTTGTAACGGCCTTCTACTCCTTCCGCCTGTATTTCCTGGTGTTCCACGGCAAGGAGCGCTATGACCAGAACCCGGACGCACACCATGGCCACGGTCATGACGACCACCATGGCCACGACCACTCGCCGCACGAGTCGCCGTGGGTGGTGACCGTGCCGCTGGTGCTGCTGGCCATCCCCTCGGTGGTGATTGGCTACATGACCATCGGCCCAATGCTCGCTGGCGACTTCTTCAAGGATTCGATCTTCATCAACGCAGAACTCCATCCGGGCATGGAAGAGTTGGTCCATGAATTCCACGGCCCGCTGCAAATGGCCTTGCACGCCCTGACCAGTCTGCCGCTGCTGCTGGCGGCGCTGGGTGTGGCTACTTCCTATGTTTTCTACATGGTCAAGCCGGAATGGCCCGCAGCCATCAAGCGCACCTTCATGCCGGTGTTCACGCTGCTGGAAAACAAGTACTACATGGACTGGATCAACGAAAACATTCTGGCCCGGGGCGCACGCATGCTGGGCTCCGGACTGTGGAAGGTTGGTGACCAAGCCATCATCGACGGTTTGCTGGTCAACGGATCGTGGAAAGTTGTGGGCGCGGTAGCGGGTGTCGTGCGGCGGGTGCAGTCGGGCTATCTGTACCACTACGCATTTGCCATGATCGTCGGCATCCTGGTGCTCATGACGTATTTTGTTTGGCTCAAGTAGGAGAAAAAGAACATGGGATTGTTGAGCCTTGCGATCTGGATGCCAATTGCATTCGGTCTTGTTTTGTTGGCCCTGGGGCGTGACGACCAGGCGCGCACCGTGCGTTGGGTGGCCTTGATCGGTGCGCTGGCCAGTTTCCTGGTAACGCTGCCGCTGTACGCCCAGTTCAATGCCTCCACCGCTGCGATGCAGTTTGTCGAGAAGTCGGCCTGGATTGAGCGTTTCAATGTCAACTACCACCTCGGTGTGGATGGCATCTCGCTGTGGTTTGTGCTGCTCACCGCGTTCATCAACGTGGTGGTCATCATTGCCGGTTGGGAAGTGATCAAGCGCAACGTCAGCCAGTACATGGCGGCGTTCCTGATTTTGAGCGGCCTGATGATCGGCGTCTTCTGCGCCCTGGACGGCTTGCTGTTCTACGTGTTCTTCGAGGCCACGCTGATCCCGATGTACCTGATCATCGGTATCTGGGGCGGGCCCAACAAGATTTACGCTGCGTTCAAGTTCTTCTTGTACACGCTGCTGGGCTCGCTGTTGATGCTGGTTGCCCTGATTTACCTCTACACCGCGTCGGGCGGTAGTTTCGACCTCGTGACCTGGCATGCGATGCCGCTGGGGCGCACGCCGCAAACGCTGCTGTTCTTTGCCTTCTTTGCCGCGTTTGCCGTCAAGGTTCCGATGTGGCCGGTACACACCTGGTTGCCCGATGTGCACGTGGAAGCGCCCACGGGCGGCTCGGCAGTGCTGGCGGCCATCATGCTCAAGCTTGGTGCCTATGGTTTCCTGCGCTTTAGCATGCCAATCGCGCCCGATGCTACACACGAGTGGGCCTGGCTGATGATTCTGCTGTCGCTGATTGCCGTGGTCTACGTCGGTCTGGTGGCCATGGTGCAGCAGGACATGAAGAAACTGGTGGCCTATTCGTCCGTGGCGCACATGGGCTTTGTCACCCTGGGGTTTTTCATCTTCAGTTCGCTGGGCATGTCCGGCGGCATTGTGCAGATGATCTCGCACGGCTTTGTGTCAGCCGCCATGTTCCTTTCCATCGGCGTGCTGTATGACCGTGTGCACTCACGCGAAATCGCCAGCTACGGCGGTGTGGTCAACACCATGCCCAAGTTTGCGGCGTTTGCCCTGTTCTTCTCGATGGCCAACTGCGGCCTGCCCGGAACTGCCGGGTTTGTGGGCGAATGGATGGTGATCCTGGGTGCCGTTAAGTTCAACTTCTGGATCGGCTTTGCCGCCGCCAGTGCGCTGATTTTTGGCGCTGCCTACACCTTGTGGATGTTCAAGCGTGTCTACCTGGGGCCGGTCACCAATGACCATGTCAAGGAGCTCACCGACATCAATGCGCGTGAATTCCTGGTGATGGCCTTGCTGGGCATTGCGGTGCTCTACATGGGCGTGTATCCCAAACCCTTTACCGATGTAATGGACGTTTCGGTGGCAGAGTTGCTGAAGCACGTTGCAATTTCAAAATTGAATTGATCAAACTGAATTGAGAGACGAAAGATGATTGACAAACTCAGTTGGATCACGGCCTACCCAGAAGTCGTGTTGATGGTGATGGCGTGTGTCATCGCAATGGTGGACCTTGGTGTCAAGACGCGCTTGCGCGATGCGACCTATGCGCTCACCATGGTCACGCTGGCGGTAGTGGCGTGGTTGCAGTGCGATCTGGCACTCAGTGGCGAAACCCATTACGGCTTTGGCAACATGGTGGTGAGCGACGCCATGGGCAACTGGCTCAAGTGTTTTGCCGCTATTGCGGTGATGGTGTCCATGGTGTATGGCCGCCCCTACGCGGCACCACGCGACATGCTGCGCGGCGGCGAGTTCTTTACCCTGAGCCTCTTTGCGCTGCTGGGCATGTTCGTCATGATCTCGGGCAATAACTTCCTGGTGATCTACCTCGGCCTGGAACTGCTCACGCTCTCCAGTTATGCGCTGGTGGCACTGCGCCGCGACCACACCGTGGCCACCGAAGCCGCCATGAAGTATTTTGTGCTGGGT
>CAIPBW010000395.1 GCA_903863395.1 uncultured beta proteobacterium | reverse complement strand
GCCTCATACTGTCAAATGCCCAGAAATCGGCGCGGCCCCCTGCCCCACTCTCTGCGGGCGACTAGGTGGCTTGCGGGGTGCTGGGGACTGCCCTTTAGGCGACACATGTTGCGTTCTAATGTTGTATTGTTTGTATCTTCTCGTGACTTTTCATTGAAATTCTGATTGGTGGAAATCGTTCTGCTAGTTATGCAATCTCAATATAAAACAACAGGTTATGCGATTGTTTTCTTCAACCGTTTGGGTGCGTTGTCAGCCAACCCCTGAGAAAGTTGCGCTACGTGATACATATTTAGTTGCATCATAGATTTAGTTGTGCCACAATTGCGGCGTGGTTGACGGTTTCAGGTTGACCCGCCCTACAAGCAACTAAACCCAGGAGAGTGAGAACATGGCTACGAAGAATACTGAGCGCTTTTCGGACAAGATGGATTTGCCGCCGGAAATTGAGCAACCCAACGTTTACCCGCTGTCGTGGGTCAGGAAGTCGGCAAAGTTGCAGGAAGTGTGGAACGCTGCCCTGCGTGAGAACTGGGACCCTGAGCAACTGCCCTGGGACACGCTGGACGTGGAGAGCTACTCGTGGGAAGAGCGTGAATCCATTGCTTACTGGTGGAGCTTGTTGTCGGTGTTTGATGCTTCTGCCCCGCCGGTGTTTGCCGAGGCGCTGATCAAGACCTACGAAGTGCACGAGGAAGACCTGGTGCGCCGTTGCTTCTTCTCGGTCACGCGTGACGAGCAAAACCACGAAATCATGTGTGGCCTGGCCATTACCAAGCTGCTCGGTCACCCTGACCCCATCACCTACGAACCCAAGACCGACCTGGGCAAGCGTCTGCAAAAGAACGTCAAGTGGCTGTACTTCAACGGTGCGCGCTACTGGGCTGGCTACAAGAAGGCGGTGCCAAAGTACGACCTGGCGGTGCTGTTCAGCTCGTTCCTGATGGGTGAAATCGCTGCGGCCACGATCTTCAAGCAGATGTTTGACAACTCGCGCGAAGCCGTTTTCAAGGAAGGTTTCCGCAACATCGGCCGCGACGAAGGTCGCCACATGGCCATTTGCATGGCGGTGATGGAGCGCGATTACCCCGGCCTGAAGGAAGAAACCAAGGCCATCGTTACCAAGCAGATCCGCGCCGGTTACCTGTTCCTCTCGGCTGTGCTGTTTGAGCCGCCGATGGAATTCTGGGACCTGCCCGAAGACTTCATTGGCAACCAGCGCGAAGCCGAGGAAGTGGCGCGCATGGCCGGTTTTGGCATCCCCACCTACGAGATGAAGCTGGAAAACTGGAGAAACGCCATGATCAACCTCAAGGGCGTGCTTGATCGCTATAACATTCCATTCCCGGCAATTCCCGAGGTCGGTATCAGCGGCCAGGAAATTTCCGATGTCGATATGGAAGACATCATTCCGGTGTTCTAAACAGCGACTCCAACTCAGCGAGAAAAACTATGGCGCGTATCGTGATGCAACCCTCAGGCCGGTCGGTGGAATGCCAGCCGGGCGACACCGTACTGATGGGGCTGGAGCGCGCCGGTTACGCACTGCCCAACAACTGCCGCGCAGGGGCCTGCGGCGAGTGCAAAGTCAAGGTCACCTCGGGCGAGTTCGACCAGGGCATGGTGCTCGACATGGCGCTGTCGCAGGACGAGCGCAAGCAGGGCTACGGCCTGATGTGCATGGCCAAGCCGCTGTCGGACGAGTTGGTGATCGAATGGGGCACGGAAGATGCCCGCCCCAAGCTTTTTCCGCCGCGTGAGAACGCGCTTTTTGTGCTGGTGGACAAGCGCCCGATTGCCGCGCGCGTGGTCGAGCTGCGGCTGCGCCCGGTGGGCCAGCCGATCCGCTACTGGCCTGGCCAGTACGTCACGCTGGGCGATGCGCGCGCCAACATCCCGGCGCGTGCCTATTCGATTTCCAACGCGCCACGGCCCGATGGCGAGTTGGTGCTGCAGGTGGCGCGCGCCGATGGCGGCGTTACCAGTCAGTGGGTGCATGACCAGTTGCAAATCGGCGAGAACGTCAAGCTCAATGGTGCCTATGGCACCTTTATCGGCGACCCCTCGGTGGACACGCCGGTGCTGTGCCTGGCCGCAGGCACGGGCCTGGCCCCGATCCTGGCGCTGGCCGAAGCGGCGCTGCGGCGCGGCTTCAAAAAACCCGTCACGCTGGTGTTTTCGGCGCGCACGCTCGACGATGTGTACTGCCGTGGCCTGATGGCCTGGTGGCGCACCAAGCACCGCAACTTTGACTACAAGATCACCCTGACGCGCGAAACGCAGGAGGGGCATTTGAATGGGCGCATCGACGCCGTTCTGCCCACGCTGTTTCGCGACCTGTCCAAACACACCGTGTTTGCTGCGGGCAGCCCGGCGTTTGTCGACACCTGCGTGGCCACGGCCAAGAAGCTCGGTGCCAAGGCCGAGATGATCCACTCCGAAGGCTTTTTTGAACAGCAGCAACCGGTGGTCGCCGACGCGGCGCACCTGCTGCCGGCCTGAGGCCGCGGCGCATCCGGTACGACCCCGTAACAGCGCCAACTTACTGTGACCGCCTCGATCCAACAACGCCTTGACGATTTCCGGCAACAGCGCCGGGTGCAGGCGCGCTCGCTGATCATTTCGGTGTTTGGCGACGCCATTTTGCTGCGCGGCGGGCGGGTCTGGCTGGGCGCTCTGGTGCAGTTGCTCGAGCCGCTCGAACTCAGCGAGCGGCTGATTCGCACCTCGGTGTTCCGCCTGGTCAAGGAAGATTGGTTGTCCACCGAAACCGTGGGGCGGCGCGCCGACTACGCGCTCACCGCCGTGGGGCGGCAACGCGCCGAAGAGGCAGCGCGCCACATCTACGCCTCGCACGCACCCCAGTGGGACCGGCGCTGGCGCCTGATTCTCACCATCGGCGAACTCGACGCCAAGGAGCGCGAGCGCGTGCGCAGCGCCCTGTTCTGGCAGGGCTTTGGGTTGCTGGGTGCCGACACCTTTGTGCACCCCAGCGCCGACCTCACCCAGGCCTTTGACGCCCTGGTGGCCGAGGGGCTGGGCGACGTGGTTGCGCGCCTGATGCCGCTCTTGGCGGCCGAGGGCAACTCGGCGCTTGCCGCCAGCGGTGCCGACCTGGTGCGCCGCGCCTGGAGTCTGGAGTCGCTGGACCAGGCGTACGCCGAGTTTGTAGCCACCTACTCGCCCATCATGGCCGATTTGCGCCGCGACCGACTGGCCGAGGTCGCGCCGCAAGACGCCTTTTTGCTGCGCACCCTATTGATCCACGACTACCGCCGCTTGCTGCTGCGCGACCCCGAACTGCCCGAAGTCCTGCTCGGGCGCGACTGGTCGGGCCACATGGCGCGCCTGCTGTGCCGCGACCTGTACCGGCGACTGCTCACCCCCTCGGAAGCGCATCTGGACGCGCATCTGACCTGGGCCGACGGCTCCACCCCCGCCGCCAGCACCCTGCTGGCCAAGCGCTTCCCCCAAGACGACCCGCTCGACCGCATCGCGCTTTGAGCCAGCGCGCATGGGCTATGCTCGCGGCCATGCACGCTGCCGCCACTCACCCGCAACCGATTTCTGATGTCGCCAACGTGGCGGCGATGCTGATGGCCGCCGGGCGCGGCGAGCGCATGCGTCCGCTTACCGACCACACGCCCAAGCCGCTGCTGGAAGTGCACGGCAAGCCACTAATGCAGTGGCCGCTGGAGGCGCTCGCGCGCGCCGGGGTGGCCGAGGTGGTGATCAACACCGCCTGGCTGGGGCCGCAGATTGTGGAGCGGTTTGGAGAGCGCTGCGCAACGCTGCGCCTGCACTACTCGCACGAAGGCCAGGATTTTGGTGGCGCGCTCGAAACCGCCGGGGGCATTGCCCGCGCCCTGGAACTGCTGTGCCCGCCCCAGCGCCAAGGGCCGCTGGCAGAAGTGTTCTGGGTACTCGCCGGTGACGTGTATGCGCCCGGCTTTGTTTTTGACGCATCCGTCGTGCAGCGTTTTGCCGCCAGCGACAAGCTCGCGCACCTGTGGCTGGTGCCCAACCCGGCGCACAACCCGCGCGGCGACTTCGGCCTGGCCACTGACCCGGCCCAGCCCGACGGCCCGATGCGCGCGCTCAACTTGCGCGCCGACGACCCCCAGCCGCGCTTTACCTACAGCACCATCGGCCTGTACCGCAAGGCGCTGTTTACGCCGCCGTGGTGCGCCATCGCACCCGGCAACCCGCACGGCGTCAAGGCCGCGCTGGCCCCGCTGCTGCGCGCCGCAATGGACCAGCACCGGGTCAGCGCCGAACTCTATACCGGGCCCTGGACCGATGTCGGCACGCCCGAGCGCCTGGCCGCGCTCAATGCGTCAACGCGTCCTTGAAACGCAACCGGAACACCACGATCGCCAGCAGCGACAGCAGCGCCGAGAGCGCAAAGGCCAAGCCCGGCGCGATGGTCCACAGCGCGCCAGCGATCAGCGAGGCCGGCAGGTACAGCATCCCGGTGGTGAAGTTGTACGCCCCCACGGCGGTGGCGCGTCGGTGCGGCTCCAGGTCGGCAATAAAGGCCTTGCTCTGCGACTCCTCCACCGCATAAAACACGCCGTACACCACAAACAACGCCACCAGTTCCCACGGCTCGGCGGCATACACCAGCGCCAGGTTGATCGAGCCGTAGAGTGCATAGCCCAGCACCACGATGTGGCGTCGGCCAATGGCGTCGCCCAACTTGCCCACCCACGGCGCGGACAGCACGCAGGTGGTGTTGAACAGCGCGTACAACAGCACGATATCCTTCACACCAAAGCCCATGTCGTGGGCGCGCACCAGGATAAAGCCCAGGCTGAAGTAGCCCAGCGCGAAGATCGCAGCGGGCAGCAAAAAGCGTTTGAATTCGGGGCTGAGCAGGTGCCAGTTCTGCAACATGCTCTCGTGTGCACGCGGCACGCCGCCCTGGTCTTTCATCAGCCCCAGCAGGGCCACGGCCAGCACGGCGGGAACAAACGCCACCCAAAAGAGCGCCTGGTAGCCCGCGCTCGATTCGCCCAGCAGCGACAACAGGCCATAGGCCACCAGCGGCCCGAGCACGGCACCGGCCTTGTCGAGCGCCTTGTGCACGCCAAACGCGTAGCCGCGCGACTTGGCCTCGGCCACGGACGACAGCCAGGCGTCGCGCGGCGGGCCACGAAAGCCCTTGCCCAGGCGCTCGATCACACGAAACAGCGCCAGGCCGAGCACGCTCGACGACAGCAGCACAATCACCTTGGCCAGCGTGGAAAAACCGTAGCCCAGCGTGGCCAGGAACTTGCGTTTGCCGCTGCGGTCGGACAACCAGCCCGAGAGGTAATTGAGCGACGAAGCCGACAGATCGGCCAGCCCCTCGATCAGCCCCAAGAGTGCCGCCGACGCACCGGCCACGGTGGTGAAGAACACCGCAAACACCGAGAAAATCATCTCCGAACTCAAGTCGGTGAGAAAGCTCACCAGCCCGAGTTTCAGAATGTCGGGGTGTACGCCCCAGCGGTTCGCGGGGGCAGGTGCGGCGGATTGATCGGGCGCAGGCATGTGGGGTTCAGCCAAGTGCTACGCCGGTTGCGCTAGGACTGGCGCGCTGGCGGCGGGGGCGCGTGGTCGAGGTCGGGGCGGTGCCAGGGATCGACGTGGGTCATGAGGTTGAGTACGCGGTGGCGTTGCAGCACGCGTTCGCGCGCCAGCACCGCAATGTCGTGCCCGGCTTCTACCGAGAGCGCCGCGTCCACCTCGATGTGGGCATCGACCACAATCATGTCGCCCATCTTGCGTGTGCGCACATCGTGCACGCCGCCTACGCCCGGCGTCTGCACCAGGGTTTCGCGGATGGCGGCCACTTCCTGCTCGTCCACGGCGCGGTCCATCAGGTCGTGCATTGCGCTCCAACTGAATTCCCAGCCCATCTTGGCCACCATGAAGCCGACAATCAGCGCCGCAATCGGGTCCAGAATCGGGTATCCGGCCAGGTTGCCGATGATGCCGATGCCCACCACCAGCGACGAAGCCGCGTCCGAGCGCGCGTGCCAGGCATTGGCCACCAGCATGCTCGATTTGACCCGCTTGGCCACGGCCAGCATGTAGCGAAACAGTGACTCCTTGGCCACCAAGGCGGCCGCCGCAACCCACAGCGCCACGCTGTGCACCTGCTGCACGGTTTCGGGCGCTTCGAGCTTGCGAAACGCCGACCACAGCATGCCCACGCCCACCGCCAACAGCAACAGGCCCAGCACCAGCGAGGCGGCGGTTTCAAAACGCTGGTGTCCGTAGGGGTGGTCCTCATCGGCGTCCTTGCGGCTGTGGTGCCCCGCAAAGAGCACCACAAAATCGGCCACCAGGTCCGATAGCGAGTGAATACCGTCGGCCACCAAGCCCTGCGACTTGGCAAAAATACCAACCGCAATCTGGGTCGCCGTCAGGCCGATATTCACCGCCACACTGACCCAGGTGCTGCGCGAGGCGGCACTGGCACGCTCTGCGGCGCTGTGCTGGCTGTCTTCGGGATCGTCGGCGAGTTCGGTATAGGGCATGGAGTGAATCTTACCTGCCCCGCCTTAGGTCGTGTGCGATTCCACCACCGGGTCGGCAGCCCGCGCGTCGCCTGGGTGGCCACTGAGCGCGTACGGAATCGACAAAAAGGCAGTAAAAACCACCGGCAGCAGCGCGGCAGCGACCGTGCCCAGGTAATGCCGGATGAAATCGTGCGATGTGTCGGCCATGGTGAACTCCCTTTTCTTGGTGATGAATGAATGCCCGCAGTGTGCAAGACCCAACTTAAGTGCGGCTGAACACCCGTCCACCACCTTAAGCCGGACCTAAGACGCGCTGGGCATGATGGGCACCAAGGAGTTACTACACCGATGCCCCTGCCCACGCCACGCTATTCCACTTTGCCACGCCTGACCGGCGCGCTCGCCCTGGCCGCAGCCTGCCTGGCTTCCACCGCCTGGGCCGCCAGCGCCAGCGAACAGCTTGCGCTTTACGTCAGCCAAGCCGGTGCCGTGGGTGCGCCTGCGCGTGGCCAGGCGTTCTTCACCCAGAAGCACGGGCGCGAGTGGAGTTGCTCCACCTGCCACGGCGAACTGCCCACCCAAACCGGGAAGCACGCCGCCACCGGCAAACCGATCAACGCGCTGGCCCCGGCCTTCAACCCGGAGCGCTTTAGCGATGCTGCCAAAACCGAAAAGTGGTTCCGCCGCAACTGCAACGACGTCGTGGGGCGCGAGTGCAGCGCCGCCGAAAAGGCCGATGTGCTGAGCTGGCTGCTGTTGCTCAAACGCTAGAACACCCTCTCACGCTCAGGAAACACCCATGAAATTGAACTATCGCCGCGCCAGCAACCTTGCAGTGGTGCTGGGCGCATTGGCCCTGCATTGCACGGCGCACGCCGAGGGCAGCGCGCGCCTGGGTGCGGTGCTGCCCCAATACCAGCAAGAATGCGGCGCTTGCCACCTGGCGTTCCCGCCCGCGTTTTTGCCCAAGGCTTCGTGGAACCGCATCATGGACAACCTGCCCAAGCACTTTGGCACCGACGCCTCACTTGACGCAGCCACGCGCAAGGAACTGAGCGCCTGGATGCTGGCGCACGCCGGAACCTATAAGCGTGCCAGCGAAGAACCGCCGCAAGACCGTATCAGCCACGCCACCTGGTTTGTGCGCGAACACCGCGAAGTGGCTGCCGCCGCCTGGAAGCTTGCTGCCGTCAAGAGCGCCGCCAACTGCGGTGCCTGCCACACCACCGCCGACCAAGGAGACTTCCATGAGCGCAACATCCGCATCCCGCGCTGAAGCGCCGCCCAAAGTGCTGGTCTGGGACGCGCCGGTGCGTGTCTTTCACTGGCTGATGGTGCTGTGCTTTGCTGGTGCCTACCTCACGGCGGAGAGCGAAACCTGGCGCCTGGTACACGTAACGCTGGGCTACACCATGCTCGGGCTCACCGCCTTTCGCCTGCTCTGGGGGCTGGTGGGCACACGCTACGCACGCTTTGCGTCCTTTGTCAAAGGTCCGCAGGTGGTCAAGGATTACTTGCGTGGCATGGCGTCCGGTCAGCCTGCGCACCATGTCGGCCACAACCCGGCCGGTGCGGTTTCAATCCTGCTGCTCCTGGCCCTGACGCTGGCCAGCGGTGCCTCGGGCTGGGCCGCATACAACGCCCTGACCGGCGAGTGGGTAGCCGAGTTGCATGAGCTGGTTTCCAACGGCATGCTGGCCATTGTCGGCCTGCATGTCGCGGGCGTGGTTGCTTCCAGCGTTCTGCACCAGGAAAACCTGGCACGCGCCATGGTCAATGGCCACAAGCAAGCCGCACCTGAGGCGGGTATTGCCCACACCTGGCGCAGTCTGGCTGCCTTGATGCTGGCGGCCGTGGCCGCCTTCTGGTGGCTGCAGTGGCACACCATGGCCGGATAAGGTCACAATTCGAATCATGCGTATCCTTCTTGCCGAAGACGATTCCCTGTTGGGCGACGGCCTGCAGGCGGGCTTGCGCCAACTTGGCTTCCAGGTGGACTGGGTGCGCGACGGCGAAGCGGCCGAGCGCGAACTACGCGCGCAAGCCTATGCCGCTGCAGTGCTGGACCTGGGGATGCCACGCAAGGACGGCCTGGCCGTGCTGGCCAGCCTGCGCCAGAGCCGCATTGCCACGCCGGTGCTGATTCTTACCGCCCGCGACACCGTGCCCGACCGGGTGCGTGGCTTGGACACCGGCGCGGACGACTACGTGGTCAAGCCGGTCGATCTGCACGAGCTTGCCGCCCGCCTGCGCGCGCTGGTGCGCCGCTCCCACGGTCAGCCCCAAGAGATGTTGACGGTGCAGGACGTGGTGCTGGACCCGGCCGCGCGCACCGTGACGCAAGCCGATGCACCGGTGCCACTGTCCACGCGCGAGTTCGACCTGTTGCAGGCGTTCATGCTCAGCGCCGGGCGCGTGCTCACGCGCGAGCAGTTGGAGCAAAGCCTCTATAGCTGGGGCCGCGAAGTCGAGAGCAACGCGATCGAAGTTCACGTACACAACCTGCGCCGCAAGCTCGGCGCACACCTGATCCACACCGTGCGCGGCGTGGGCTATATGCTGGTGCGCGAGTTGCCAAAACCATGAGCGCCAAACCCCCTTCACTGCAAAGCCGCCTGCTGCTGCTGGTGCTGGGGGTGGTGGTGACGGTCTGGCTGATCACGGCCTGGATTACCTGGTTTGACGTGCGCCACGAACTTGATGAATTGCTTGATGGCCACCTGGCCCAGGCGGCATCGATTCTGGTGGTGCACCAAGCCCAGGAAGACGATGACCCGGCGCATGGGCTGGACGCCCCCGCACTGCACGATTACGCGCCCAAGGTAGCGTTCCAGATCTTCCACCAGGGGAACCTGGTGCTGCGCTCGGCCAATGCGCCAATCATCCCTTTGGCAGGCGCAAGCCGACAGTGGGCCACCGGCTTTTTTACGGTGCAGGTGGATGGCGCAGCGTGGCGTGTGTTTGCGACCCATGGTGCCGAGCAGGACGTGCAGGTCTATGTTGGTGAGGAGCAAGCTTCGCGCGAAGCCATTTTCTGGGCAGCGCTGCGCGGCACGCTGCTGCCGATGGCAATCGCCCTGCCGCTGATGGCGCTGGCCCTGTGGTGGGCGATTCACCGCAGCATCCAGCCCTTGCGCCGTTTCGGACTGACGCTGGCCCAACGCCAGCCCCACGCCCTGCACCCTTTGGCGCTGCCCGACGCAAGCGCCGAAATGGTGCCGATGGTGGACGCGCTCAACGGCCTGTTTGCGCGCATTGCCACGCTGCTCGAATCCGAGCGGCGTTTCACTGCCGACGCGTCGCACGAACTGCGCACACCGATTGCCGCCATCCGGGCGCAGGCCCAGGTCGCCCTGGGTGCCACCGACGACGCCGTGCGCAGCCACGCACTGCAAGGCACCGTGGTGGGCTGCGACCGCGCCACCCACCTGGTAGAACAACTCCTGACCCTGTCGCGGTTAGAGGCTACGGCACCTGCGGCGCTGTCGGAACTGGACTTGGCAGCGCTGGCGCGCGAGGTGATTGCCGACGTGGCCACGCGCGCCTTCGACAAGGGCCAAACCTTGGAGTTTGAAGGCAAGACAGCCTGCACGCTGCGTGGCAACCGGGCGCTACTTTCGGTACTGGTGCGCAATCTGGTGGACAACGCCGTGCGCTACAGCCCGCCTCATGCGCGCATCCGGGTGAGCGTGCTGGCGCACCAGGGGCAGAGCGCGCTGTGCGTGGAAGACAGCGGGCCGGG
>CAIPBW010000394.1 GCA_903863395.1 uncultured beta proteobacterium | reverse complement strand
GTTCTAAACAACCAAAACATCTAAGTGGGAACTTGCTGGCAGGGGGCGCTCTCCATGAACCGCCGCCCGTCATTGCGAACGAAGTGAAGCAATCCATGCCTTTGGGATTGCAGCCTGCAAGCGATCAGCAGGCAAACCATCGCCAGCGGGCTGGCTCCTAGTGCAGGATCAGGCTTAAACGATCTGCGCGGCTACGTCAAACGGCAGGCGTGGGCCGCGCGGGAAAATGCCGGCCGGGTCGGCTACGCCCAGGTTGACCAGGAAGTTGGCCTTGAAGCGGCCATCGGGGAAGAAGGCCGCGTTGACTGCGTTGGCGTCAAAGCCCGACTGCGCGCCAGCGTCCAACCCGAGCGAGCGCGCCGCCAGGATCAGGTAGCCGCCTTGCAGGGTGCTGTTGCGAAACGCCGTGGCTTCGGCCAGCGCGGCGTTGCCTTCAAACAGGGGCTTGGCGTCGTAGGCCGGAAACTGCACAGGCAGGTGCTCGTAAAAGCGCGTGTCCTGCGCCACGATCACGGTAACCGCTGCGCCCAGGGTCTGCGCCACGTTGCCGGGGGAGAGTGCGCTCTGGAGCTTGGCCCGGGCTTCTGGGCTGCGCACAAACACGAAGCGCGCGGGCTGCGCGTTAAAGGCGGTGGGCGCCCATTTGAGCAAATCGTAGAGGGCGTGCAGCGTGGCGTCGGACACGGGCACGGGCTTGAAGGCGTGCACCGTGCGGGCGTCGAAAAATACCTGGTTGAGTGCGGCTTGGGGAAGGGAATGAAGGTCAGACATGGGGTTTCCAAAAAAAGAAGTGGGAGGGCGGCGAGCCCTCCCGGTATTGGAACAGGGTTGCCTGCTTATTGCTCGGCCAAGGCTTGCTGCAGGTCGGCCAGCAAGTCGTCAATGTGCTCGATGCCGACCGACAGGCGCACTGCGTCTTCGGACACGCCAGCCTTGGCCATTTCTTCGGGCGAGAGCTGGCGGTGCGTGGTGGAAGCCGGATGCGTGGCCAGCGACTTGGCGTCGCCAATGTTGACCAGCCGGGTAAAGAGCTTGAGGCCGTCGAGAAAGCGCGCGCCCGCTGCGCGGCCTTCGCCGGGTGCGGCCTTGACGCCAAAGGTCAGCAGGCCCGAGGCGCGGCCACCGAGGTACTTTTGCGCCAGCGCGTAGTCCGGGTGCGAGGGCAAGGCGGCGTAGCTCACCCACGCCACCTGGGGCTGCTGCTGCAGGAACTGGGCAACGGCCAGGGCATTGCTGTTGATGCGATCCATGCGCAGCGCCAGGGTCTCTATGCCTTGGAGAATCAGGAACGCATTGAAGGGCGAGATGGCCGCACCCATGTTGCGCAGCGGCACCACGCGCGCGCGGCCGATGTAGGCCGCTGGACCGAGCGCTTCGGTATAGACCACGCCGTGGTAGCTGGGGTCGGGCTCGTTCAGGCGCTTGAAGCGCGCCTTGTGCTCGGCCCAAGGGAACTTGCCACTATCGACAATCGCGCCGCCCAGGCTGGTGCCGTGGCCGCCCAGGTATTTGGTGAGTGAGTGCACCACAATGTCGGCCCCGTGCTCGAACGGGCGCAGCAGGTAGGGCGTGGCTACCGTGTTGTCCACGATCAGTGGCACGCCGTGGCGGTGGGCGATGGCGGCAATGGCGGCAATATCGGTCACCGTGCCTTGCGGGTTGCTCAGCGACTCGATGAACACGGCCTTGGTCTTGTCGTCAAACAGGCCCTCAAAGCTGGCCAGGTCGCGCGCGTCGGCAAAGCGCGTGGTGATGCCCAGTTGTGGCAGGGTGTGGGCAAACAGGTTGTAGGTGCCGCCGTAAAGCGCGGTGCTGGCAACGATGTTGTCGCCCGCTTCGGCAATGGTCTGGATGGCGTAGGTGACCGCCGTCTGGCCCGAGGCCAGCGCCAGCGCGGCAATGCCGCCTTCGAGTGCGGCCACCCGCTTTTCGAGCACGTCCTGGGTCGGGTTCATGATGCGGGTGTAGATGTTGCCCGCCACCTTCAGGTCAAACAAATCGGCGCCGTGCTGCGCGTTGTCAAAGGCGTAGGCCACGGTCTGGTAGATCGGTACGGCCACGGCCTTGGTGGTGGGGTCGGGGCTGTAGCCCGCGTGGACCGATTGGGTTTCAAATTTCCAGTTATCTGACATGGGGTTTCCTCTTGGGGTTGCGTGGTGTGGGCCGTGGGCCTACCTCTTAGTGTAAATCTGGTCGAAGCTGCCACCATCGGCAAAGTGCTCCTTGTCGGCCTTCTCCCAGCCGCCAAAGGCTTCGTCAATCTTGAACAGGTTGATTTTGGCAAACTGTTTGGCGTATTTGGCCTTGGCTTTGTCCGAGACGGCGGGGCGGTAGAAGTTCTTGCCGGCAATGTCCTGGCCCTCTTCGGTGTAGAGGTATTTGAGGTATTCCTCGGCCACGGCGCGGGTGCCCTTCTTGTCGACGTTCTTGTCCACCACCGTGACGGCAGGCTCAGCCAGGATGCTTAAGGAAGGTGCCACCACATCAAACTTGGCGGCAAATTCCTTCTCCAGCAGGTAGGCTTCGTTTTCCCAGGCAATCAGCACGTCGCCCTGGCCGCGTTGGGCAAAGGTGATGGTCGAGCCGCGCGCACCGGTGTCGAGCACCGGCACGTTGCCGTAGAGCTTGGCGACAAACTCCTTGGCCTTGGCGTCGCCGCCAAACTTGCGCTTGGCAAACTCCCACGCCGCCAGGTAGTTCCAGCGCGCGCCGCCCGAGGTCTTGGGATTGGGGGTGATGACCTTCACGTCGGGCCGGATCAGGTCGTCCCAGTCCTTGATGTTCTTGGGGTTGCCCTCGCGCACCACCAGCACGATGGTCGAGGTGTAGGGCGAAGCGTTGTGCGGCAGGCGCTTTTGCCAGTCTTTGACCACCCAGCCACCGTTCTTGACCAGCGCATCGGTGTCGCCGGCCAGCGCCAGGGTGGCAACGTCGGCGTCCAGGCCGTCGATGATCGAGCGCGCCTGCTTGCCCGAGCCGCCGTGGCTTTGCTTGATGGTGACGTCCTGGCCGGTCTTGCCCTTCCAGTACTTGGCAAACGCGGCGTTGAACTCCACGTACAACTCGCGCGTGGGGTCGTACGAGACGTTGAGCAGGCTGATGCTTTGTTGTGCAATAGCGCCCCACGACAGCGCGGCCAGTGTGGTGGCCAGTGCGAACTGCAGAAACGGGCGACGAAGAAGGCGGTGCTGTGCCATGACAAGACTCCAAAATTGAATGCAACGCAAGAATGCGATGGGGCGGATTTTGAAAGCGGTTTGATAAAACAGGAAATACTGATTTGTCACTTTCAAATAGCCAGTTGATCTAAAGAGGCATCTGGCGCTGTCTCTCCATGAGCCGTCACCCCGTCATTGCGACCCTTTCTCCGCCATTGCGACCCTTTTCTCCGTCATTGCGAACGAAGTGAAGCAATCCATGTCTTCCGGAATGCATGGACTGCCGCGTCGCTTCGCTCCTCGCAGTGACAGCCTTTCATCCTCGCAGGTCCGCCCCACTTCGTCATCGCGAAGCCGCCAACCTCGTAATCGCGAGGCCACGCCACCCCGTCATCGCGAAGCCGCCAACCCCGTCATCGCGAGGCCGTCAGGCCGTGGCGATCCATGACTTCATGCCTAAATGGATTGCCGCGCTGCGCTCGCAATGACAGCCAAAGGACACGGACTGCCGTGTCGCTTCGCTCCGCACAGTGACGAAATCGCGGCTCGTGGTCCACTTGCCGTTTCGGCACTGAAACAGGAAACTCGTCAGGGGCTTTCCCGGGGTGCCTTGCGCACCAAATGCGGGTACGCTTGTTGGCATGGCTGCACCCCACATTCCCCAGATCCGCCTGTACCAGCAGTGGCTTGCGCAACAGCGCGGCCTGGCGTTTGACGACTACGACGCGCTGTGGCACTGGTCGGTAAGCGACCTCGACGCCTTTTGGCAAAGCATCTGGGACTACTTCGACCTGCACTCGCCCACGCCCTACACGCAGGTGTGCGACCACGCGCCCATGCCGCACACGCAGTGGTTTACCGGCGCGCGGCTCAACTACGCCGCCCAGGTGCTGCGCCACGTGGAGTCGGCCGACGCCGCCGGTTGTGCCGCCATCCTCAGCCACGACGAAGCCAGCCTGGGCACGCAGAGTGCACGCGAACTGCGCTGGCCGCAGTTGCGCCAGCAGGTAGCCGCCCTGGCGCTGCACCTGCAGGAACTGGGGCTGCAGCCGGGCGACCGGGTTGCCGCGTACTTGCCCAATATCCCCGAGGCCATGGTCGCCTTTCTGGCCACGGTGAGTGTGGGTGGCGTGTGGAGCATCTGCTCGCCCGACATGGGCACCCAGGCGGTGCTCGACCGCTTTGCCCAGATTGCGCCCACGGTGCTGATTGCCTGCACCGGCGTGCGCTACGGTGGGCGCTCTCTGGATCGGGGCGCGGTAGTGGCCGAACTGCTGACGGCACTGCCCAGCGTGCGCCACCTGCTGCTGCATGAATCGCCGCCGGGTTCTGCCGCCGCTGCATTGACAGCGGTGCCGCACACCACGCTGGCGCGCATATTTGAACGCAACGATGCCCAGACGGCAGCCTTTGCGCCGCTGGCGCTGGCGTTTGACCACCCGCTGTGGATCGTCTATTCCAGCGGCACCACCGGTCTGCCCAAGCCCATCGTCCACGGCCACGGCGGCACGGTGCTGGTGGCGCTGGCACTCAAGTGCCTGCACAACGACATTGGCTGCAGCTACGCGCCCAACTCCCGGGGCGAGCGCTACCACTGGTACAGCTCCACCGGCTGGGTGATGTGGAACGCGCAGATGAGCGGCCTGCTCAATGGCACCACCTGCTGCCTCTTTGACGGCAACCCCGGCGGAACACAGGTGAACGACGCCACCGGCAAACTCGCCCCCGACTGGACCACGCTGTGGCGCTTTGCCGCCGAGTTGGGCGTAACCTTCTTTGGCGCGGGTGCCGCCTTCTACGCCAACTGCATGAAGGCCGGCGTCGATCTCGCCGCCCTG
>CAIPBW010000393.1 GCA_903863395.1 uncultured beta proteobacterium | reverse complement strand
GGCAACCAGGCGCTGCTGCAGGAGCAGCCGGGAGCCAACCACTTCAGCGCCATCGCCGGATTCACCTCGGCGCAAAGCCCGATTTGCCGCTGGCTACAGCACACCCTGGAGCAGCGCGGCAACGCCGCCTGATAACGCATGGACACTACCCTGACCCCCGCCGCCCCGCCGTCTGCGCCCTACCGCGACCGCAAGCGCTACGCCTGGCTGCTGTCGCTGCTGGTGCCGTGCTCGGTGGGCATTGGCCCGGCCATGATGGTGGCCACCGGCAACCCGGCGGCGCTGTGGATTCCGGTGGCGTTCTTCCATCTGGTGGTGCCGCTGATTGACTGGATTCTGGGCGAAGACCTGAGCAACCCGCCCGAGAGCGCCGTGCCCGCACTGGAAGCCGACCGGTTCTACCGCTGGATCACGTTTTTGCTGGTGCCCATCCTGTGGACGGCGTTTATCTTCAGCGCCTGGTTTGTGATGCATTACGAGTTGCCAGCGCACGCGGTGCTGGCCATGGTCATGATCACCGGATCGGTGGGCGGGTTTTGTATCAACCTCGGCCACGAATTGGGTCACAAGAACACGCCGCTGGAGCGCTGGCTGGCCAAAATCATCCTGGCACCCACGGGTTACGGGCACTTTCAGATTGAGCACAACCGGGGCCACCACCGCGACGTGGCAACACCGCTGGACCCGGCCTCGTCGCGCATGGGCGAGTCGATCTACCGCTTTGTGCTGCGCGAGATGCCCGGTGCGCTGCGCCGCGCCTGGGCGCTGGAGACTGACCGACTGCGCCGCGACGGCCAGCCGCTTTGGTCGCTGCACAACGAAATTCTGCAGCCCGCACTTTTGACATTTGTGCTGTGGTCGGTACTGGCGCTGTGGCTGGGTGTTCAGGTGCTGCCGTTTTTGCTGGTGGCGTCGCTGTGGGCCAATTTTCAGCTCACCCTGGCCAACTATGTGGAGCATTACGGCCTGCTGCGCGCCGAACGCGCGCCGGGCAAGTACGAGCCCTGCCAGCCGCACCACTCCTGGAATAGCAACCACATCTTCTCCAACTGGGCGCTGTTTCACCTGCAACGCCATTCCGACCACCACACCCACCCGCTGCGGCGCTACCAGTCGCTGCGCCACTTCGACAACCTGCCGCGCCTGCCCAGCGGTTACTTCGGCATGTTCACGCTCACCTACATTCCGGCGCTGTGGCGCTACGTGATGGACGAGCGATTGCTCGCCGTGGTCGGGCGCGATGCCAACCGCATCAACCTCGACCCGCGCCAGCGCGAGGCGCTGATTGCGCGCTACGGGCTCATGGAAAGCAGCACGGTCAACGGCGCGCTCACGCGCACCTAGCGCTCTGCACCCGGACGTTGAACCCAGCTGGATTCCGGGCAGCGGTGCCTACATATTGCGCCGGTACTGCCCGCCCACCTCGAACAGGGCGTTGGTGATCTGGCCTAGCGAGCACACGCGCACCACGTCCATCAGCACCTCAAACACGTTCTGGTTGGCAATCACCGCCTGCTGCAAGCGCTTGAGTGCGGCCGGGGCGGCCTGGGCGTTGCGCGTATGGAAATCTTGCAAACGCTTGAGCTGGCTTTGCTTTTCTTCGTCGGTCGAGCGTGCCAGTTCGAGCTTGTCGAGCACGCGGTCGCCGTGCGGGTTGCGGAAGGTGTTGACGCCGATGATGGGCAACTCGCCGGTGTGCTTGAGCATTTCGTAGGTCATGCTCTCTTCCTGGATCTTGCCGCGCTGGTAGCCGGTTTCCATGGCACCGAGCACGCCGCCGCGCTCGGCGATGGCAGTGAACTCCGACAGCACCGCTTCTTCCACCAGTTCGGTCAGTTCCTCGAAGATGAAAGCGCCCTGGTTCGGGTTCTCGTTCTTGGCCAGGCCCCACTCGCGGTTGATGATGAGCTGGATCGCCATGGCGCGGCGCACCGATTCTTCGGTGGGGGTGGTGATGGCCTCGTCAAACGCATTGGTGTGC
>CAIPBW010000392.1 GCA_903863395.1 uncultured beta proteobacterium | reverse complement strand
GCCGATCTGGACACCTTGGCCCACCTGCTTGCGCGCCACCCTGATTTGCGCGTCTGGTTTCTGGTGGACTCGCCCGACCAACTGGCCCTGATCGAAGACTGGTCGCAGCGTCGCCGCCATGCCGTGCCGCTCGATGTGCTGCTGGAAATTGGCATCCCTGGCCAGCGCACCGGCTGCCGCACCTTGGAGAGCGCTCTGGACCTCGCGCGCCGGCTCAACGCGTCTGCGGCAGTGCGACTCTGCGGCGTTGAATGCTATGAAGGCGGCGTTGCGCGTTGCGACTCCGACCATGATGTCCGCGAAGTCTCTGCGCTCGTGCGCCGGGTAACGCAAGTCGTCCATGCCTGCGATGCCGACAACCTGTTTGAAGATGCGCAAGTGCTGCTTAGCGCAGGCGGCTCGGCGGTGTTTGACCTGGTGCTGCCGCTGCTGCAAACACAAGACCTGCGCCGCACCGTGCAAGGCATCCTGCGCTCGGGCTGCTACATCACCCACGACCACGGAAACTACGCCCGCTTCTCCAAACTGGTGGAGCAGCGCGAAGGCTTGGCGTCCTCGCTGCAGGCCGCAATTGAAGTCTGGACCCTGGTGCAATCGGTGCCCGAGCCGGGCCTGGCCCTGCTTGCCGGCGGTCGGCGCGACCTCGCATTCGACATCGAAATGCCCCTGCCTCAACGCCTTGCCAAGCGCGGCGACCTGCACGCCACTGCGGTGCCGCCAGGCTGGAAGATCAGCGCCCTCAATGACCAGCACGCCTACCTGCGCTTCGACCCCAACGGCCTCATCCCCCAGGTGGGCGACCGCGTTGCCCTGGGCATCTCGCACCCCTGCACCACCTTCGACAAGTGGCGCTGGATGCCCTTGGTAGACGCCAGCCTCAACGTCACCGGCGCGATTCGCACCCACTTTTAACCCGACATGAGCACTGCACGCATCGACAAGTGGCTCTGGGCCGCCCGCTTCTACAAGACGCGCTCGCTTGCCACGCAAGAAATTGACAAGGGGCATGTCCAGGTCAACCAAGCCAACGTCAAACCCGCCCGCGACGTGCGGGTTGGCGACACGATTACGGTTCTTCAGGGCAAGGTGCCACGCACCGTTGTGGTCAAGGGCATCAGTGAACAGCGAGGCCCGGCACCGGTTGCACAGCTGCTGTATGAGGAAACCGCGCAAAGCCTGGAAAAGCGCGCCTTGATCGCCGAGCGCAATCGCTTGAGCCCCGAGCCAGCACTTGCCATCGAGAACGGCCGCCCCACCAAGCGCGACCGGCGCAACCTGCAAAGCGACTGGAACGACCGCTGGAGCGCGTCGCTAGACTGAGTCGCGTTAGCGATCCCCGCTTTGCGCCGTTTTAGGCGCAGCCGTCTAATGTGTTGCACTGCAGCATCAAGGTGCTTGCAATCTGCCCAGGATGGCCTAAGATGCGATCCATGCTGCACTGCAACATAATCCAGTTGGATTGGGCAGACGCAAATCCTTTAACCGTTGGAGAAAATCATGATCAACAATTTGAACGCTGAACAATTCCTGGCTGCAAACAAGAACGCCGTGGCTGAAGCACAAGCCCTGGCCAGCACGGCCTTTGCCGGTTTTGAAAAACTGGTGGCCCTGAATATGGCCGTGACCAAGACCGCCCTGCTGCAAACCACGCCCGACTACCTGGCTGCCTTTAGCGCTGCCAACCCCACCGACGCACTGGCGGCACAAGCATCGCTGGTCAAGCCCCTGGTGGAACAAACTATCAGCTACGGCCGCTCGGTGTACGAGATTGCATCGCAAACCGCCGCTGAGTTGACCTCGGTCGCCGAAGAAAAGTTCGCCTTAGGCCAGGAAGCCCTGGCCGCAGCGGTTGATTCGATGGCCAAGAACGCACCGGCAGGCAGCGAGTCGGCCGTGGCAATGTTCAAGTCGGCCATGGCCGCCGGACAAAGCGCCATCGACACCGCCAAGTCTTCTGCCAAGAAGGCCGTTGAACTGGCCGAAAAGCAAGCCACCGCCGTGACCGAAACCGCGCTGAGCTCGGTGAAGACCACTTCGCGTAAGAAGTAATTTAACCCCCACGCTCCGCCGCTGCGCGGGTCGCTGCCCCCCAAGGGGGCGCGATTCGCCTTGGGGCGGCCCGGCGGCGAATCATGGCCCCCACGCTCCGCCGCTTGCGCGGGTCGCTGCCAGCGCCACTCCCCCGTCATTGCGAGCGCAGCGTGGCAATCCATGACTGCCCGAATGCATGGACTGCCGCGCTGCGCTCGCAGTGACGAAGCCTCAGCTCGCTGCCCCAGGCAGGCGGCCCGGCTAAACTAAGCCATGAGTCTTGATTCGGTACGCAGTTTTTTTGCCGCAATCGGGGTCGTGGTTCCTATCATCGAGTTGGAAACGACCACCGAAACGGTGGCATTGGCCGCGCAGGCGCATGGTGTGGAGCCTGGGCGCATTGCCAAAACCCTGGCATTCAGGTTGGGCGATGGGCGGGTGGTGTTGTTGGTGGCGCGTGGCGACGCGCGCATTCACAACCAGAAGTTCAAGGCTGCGTTGGGCAAGGGCAAGATGCTGCCCGCGCACGAGGTAGAAGTGCTCACCGGCCATCCGGTGGGCGGTGTCTGCCCGTTCGGGTTGGCCAACGCGCTGCCAATTTATCTGGACCATTCCCTGCGCGACTTTGACGAGGTGCTGCCCGCCGCCGGTGCGGTGCACAGTGCCTTGCGCATCAGCCCGCAACTGCTGGCCGAAGTCACCCAAGGCGAATGGGTGGACGTGTGCCAGGTGGACAACCCGCAAGCGCAGTAGCAATCGTTGAAATTGATCCTGAAACCGTTCGTGCTGAGCCAGTCGAAGCCCTTCGGCAAAATCAGGGCAAACTGGGGAGTTTGCCCATTTTGAACGTGACGAATCTTTGTTTCGAGTAGGATGCCAAACCATGTTGCGTTATCTCACTATTGCGGTTACTTCGTTTCAGCAAAACTGCTCGCTGCTTTGGTGCGACCAGACCATGAAGGCGGCGGTGATTGACCCCGGTGGCGATCTGGAAGAGGTGTTGGCCGAAGTCAAGCGCCTCGGGGTGACGCTGGAGCAGATCTGGATTACCCATGCCCACATCGACCACGCTGGAGCGGCAGCCGAGTTGGCAGAGCGCCTGAGCCTGCCCATCGTTGGGCCACACCCGGGCGACCAATTCTGGATTGACGGCCTGGAGCAGCAGGCCAAGATGTTTGGCGTGCCAACGGTGCGCGCCTTTACGCCCACGCGCTGGCTGGCTGACGGCGATACGGTGGAACTTGGCCACAGCACGCTGGCCGTGCGCCATTGCCCGGGGCATACGCCCGGGCATGTGGTGTTTTACTCCAAAGAGGCCAACCGGGCGTTTGTGGGCGACGTGCTGTTTTCTGGTTCCATCGGGCGCACCGATTTTCCGCAAGGCGATCACGCAACGCTGATTCACAGCATCCGCAGCAAGCTCTGGCCGATGGGCGACGCCACTGTGTTCATTCCCGGCCACGGCCCGGAGAGCACCTTCGGGCGCGAGCGGCGCACCAATCCCTTTGTGGCCGACCATTGAACACGTGGCGCGCTGACGCTTGGCTATTGCGTGCCAGTGCTGTGTTGGTGGGCTGGGCACTGGCCGCAGCCTGCGCGCTGGCTGCAGCCCCGCAGCCGGGGGCTCCGGCCCTGTTTCTGGAGGAAATGACCTCCACCGAGCTGCGCGCGCAAATTGCCAATGGAGTCACCACGGTGCTGGTGCCCATTGGCGGCACCGAGCAAAACGGCCCGCACATGGTGCTGGGCAAGCACAACGTGCGCGTGCGCGCGCTGGCCGGCCAGATTGCCCGCGCCCTGGGCAACACGGTGGTGGCACCAGTGCTGGCCTATGTGCCTGAAGGTGCGGTGCAGCCGCCGCAGGCGCATATGCGCTTTGCGGGGACGGTCTCGATCCCCGACGCTGCTTTTGAAGCCACGCTGGAAGGCATTGCGCGCAGCATGCGCCTGCACGGGCTGCGCGACATTGTCTTTTTGGGCGACCACGGCGGCTACCAGAAGAACGAAGTGCGCGTGGCCACGCGCCTGAACCGCGAGTGGGCGCGCGACGGCAGCGCCCACGTGTACGCCCTGACCGAGTATTACGAAGTCACGCAAACCGACTACGTGCAGTGGCTCAAGACGCAGGGCTTCACGCTCGAGCAGATTGGCACCCACGCCGGTCTGGCCGATACGGCACTGGCGCTGGCGGTGGACCCGGCCCTGGTGCGCGCCGACTTGCTCACCGGCCAAACCAAGTTCAGTCAGGCCGATGGCGTATATGGCGACCCGCGCAAAGCCACCGCCGAAGCCGGGCGCGCCGGGCTGCAAATGGTGGTGGAGCGCTCCGTCAAGGCGCTGCGCAGCGCCATGCGTAACCGTACCAACCCTTGACCCCATTCTGAAGACTATGCGTTTGAAACGACTCCTCTCCATTGCCGGTGCAACCTCGTTGGTGGCCGTGGGCGTACTGGCTACGCTGTCGGCAGAGCTGGGGGCAGCGCCTGCGGCGACTGACGCCAAAGCCACCACCATCACCACCGTAGCGGGCATGCCAGGCGTGTCTGACGCGCGCAATCTGTATGGCGACACAGGCCCAGGCCGCCTGAGCGCTGCCGTGAAAGACGACCTGGAGCGCATTTATGTGCCCAACTTGCGCGGCAACAACGTGTCGGTGATCGACCCGGCCACGCTCAAGGTGGTGGACCGCTTCAAAGTGGGCAAGAGCCCGCAGCACGTGGTGCCCTCGTGGGACTTGCGCACCCTGTGGGTTGCCAATAATGCCGAGCGCGGCAACGATGGCAGCCTCACACCCATCGATCCGCGCAGCGGCAAGCCCGGCAAAAACGTGCCCGTGGACGACCCCTACAACATGTATTTCAGCCCGGACGGTGCCTCGGCCATTGTGGTGGCCGAGGCCAAGCGCAGGCTTGATTTTCGCGACCCCAAGACACTGGCGCTGCAGTACGCGATAGCTGTGCCGCAGTGCGGCGGCATCAACCACGCCGATTTTTCGATTGACGGGCGCTATGCGCTCTTTACCTGCGAGTTTGACGGCAGCGTGGCCAAGATTGATCTGGTGGAGCGCAAGGTGTTGGGCTACCTCAAGCTCACCATGCCGCGCGAGCGCTTTTCCGACAAGCCCGGCAAGACCGAACCCCCGGCCACCGAGATTTGCACCGCCACCAAGGGCATGCCCCAGGACGTGCGCATTTCGCCCGACGGGCGGCGCTTTTATGTGGCCGACATGCAGGCCGACGGCGTGCACATTGTCGACGGCGAAAGCTTCAAGCAGATTGGCTTTGTGGCCACGGGCGTAGCCGCGCACGGCCTGTACCCAAGCCGCGACGGCAAGCGGCTCTACGTTGCCAACCGGGGCTCGCACAAGATCCATGGCGGTCGCAACGGCCCGGGCAGCGTGACCGTGATCGACTTTGACACCGACAAGGTGGTGGCCCAGTGGCCCATTCCCGGCGGGGGCAGCCCCGATATGGGCAATGTCAGCGCCGACGGCAAGTGGCTTTGGCTCTCGGGGCGCTTTGACGATGTGGTGTACCGCATCGACACCGCCAGCGGTGCCGTAACCAAGATTGCCGTGGGGGCCGAGCCGCATGGCCTGACCGTCTGGCCCCTGCCCGGACGCTACTCGCTCGGGCATACCGGCAACCTGCGTTAGCGCGCGACGCAGCCCGCGCCGCCACAGCCGCACTTTCCGGCGCGCAGCCGGTTCAATCCTCGCCAGCCGCCCCAGCGCACGCCGGGCGCTTGCTGCGCGCCAAGTTGACCAAAAAGCCACAGAATAATTGGCAAAAACAACAATAAACGCTAATATTGGGCCCCTTCAAAGGCTGAATATTGACTATTGATGCTTCCATAAATCATGACTACGCTAAACGTCATTGCGAGCTTTCGGCTTCGGGACCGAAACTGCAAACGGACCACGAACCGTGGCTCCGTCACTGCGAGGAGCGAAGCGACGCGGCAGTCCATGCAGCCCGAAGTCATGGATTGCCGCGCTTCGCTCGCAATGACGGGAGTAGGTGCTCGCAATGACGGGAATAGGTGGTCGCAATGACGCGAGGCGCGCGCATTGGCTTAAGCAGGAATAAGTTCTGGAATGATCAATAATTTTTACGATATTGGCGTTGGATGTGGCAGGAGGGTCTATGGCGGCTAGCACTGCCCACAGGAAGATTGAGCGCGCGTTTTGTACGACGCGAGAGGTTGCAGAAATGCTGAACATCTCGGTCGGAACGGTGCAGTTGTGGGTGGAAAACGGCATGCTGCGTGCCTGGAAGACGCCCGGTGGGCATCGGCGCGTGGCGCGCGAATCGGTGGAAAAGCTGCTGCACACCAAGATGAACGAGGGCTCTGCGGCGGCCTCGCTGGCGTGGCAGGAGCAGGTGCGGCCCTTGCGCGTGCTGGTGGTGGAAGACGACGCAGCGCTCTTGCGGCTCTACGACACCACCATGTCCCTGTGGACCATGGCCCCCGAAGTGGCGGTGGTGGACAATGGAATTGACGCGCTCTTGATGATTGAGCGTGTCAACCCCGATTTACTGATTTTGGATTTGATGGTGCCCGGAATTGACGGTTTCAAAATGCTGGAAGTGCTGACAAAAAATCCGCGCTATGCCTCCATGGCAATTGCGGTGGTCAGCGGCATGGATGAAGACACCATCAAACGCCACGGCGGCGTGCCAGCGGGCATTGAGGTGTTGCCCAAGCCGGTGCCGTTTGCCCGGCTGTTCGAATTGGCCCACCAACTGGAGGCACGCAAGCGCAACAGCGCTGGCGTGGCGGTGCAATGAGTCTGGGCCTGGACGTCAAACTGATCGAAGGCATGGCCCAGGGCGTGATCCTGGTCAACCGCGAGGGCCAGGTCACCAACTTCAATCGCGCCGCCTTGCCTTGGGTGAAACACGTGATGGCGGCGGCGCAAAAGCTGCGTCTGCAGGTGGAGAAGGCGGTCAAGGGAACCCTGCGTTTGCCGGTCAAGCTCGACATTCTCAAGGTCACCGACCCGGCGCTGTGCAAACACGATGTCTATCTGTGCGAAGCCGATGCCAAGGGCTACGCGCTGTTTGTTGCGGCCGAAGAACTCCCCGCCAGCGCCCCGCGCCTGAGCCTGGCTGACGAAAACTTCTTCCAGTTCCTGTCGGCAGAAAACCGGCGCGAGATGACGCAACTGCACAACCAACTGGTGGGCGCGCGTGCAAGCAATTCACTGGACATTGATGCGCTGATTGTGCAGACCGACCGGCTCAGCCGCTTGCTGGTGGCGTTTGACCAACTCGCGCGCATTCATCAGCCCGACGCCTTCACGCGGGGCGAGCGCCTGTCGCTGGCACCCCTGGTAGAAGAGGTGCTGCGCGAAATGCCGCGCCAGAAGTGCGATTACTTCATCAGCTACCCCACGGGCGCAGCGGCGCAAATCCAGAGCCCGATCTATGGCGACGCGGCTTGGCTCAAATGCATGATCGAAACCCTGCTGGTGGGCGTGGGCGAGGGCGTGCCACCGCAAAGCGGCATTGAGCTGCGCATTCGCCAAAACGGTCGCTACTCGGTACTCAGCAGCCACTACACGCATGCGTCGGCCAAGTCGCAGGCCAGCGCCACCAAGACTGCCAGCGCAGCGGCCTCGATCCTGCACCTGGACACGGATATTGGCGCGCAGATTTGCCGACGCATCGCCGAAATGCATGGCGGGCAGCTCTCGATTTCCGAGCTTGAGTTGGACTCCGACGGCAAGGCACTGCGCGGAATTGAGTCCTTCACCGTGATCCTGCCCACCAGCGCTCCGGCGCAGGCAGGCAACCAGCTATCGTGCGAGATGTGTCTTGCTGCACGTCAGGCGGAGCGTTATGCCACCGACCTGGCGTTCCTCACGCCCAGCAAGCCCACGAGCGAAGTCTCGGAGACCGAGCACCAGATGCTCTCGCATATCCAGTTACCCCACAAAGACAGTTAGAAAGACTGCGCCTTAGACCTTGAAAGCCCCTATGAACAAGATATTGATTGTTGACGACCAACCAGAAATTCGCCGCCTCCTGACGATCACTTTGGGAAGCGATTACGAAATCATCGACGCCAGTGACGGCACCAGCGCGTTGGAGGCCGTTCGCGCGCAGCGGCCGCGGGCAGTGTTGCTCGACATCATGATGCCTGGCGAGATTGACGGCTTGCAGGTGCTCACCGCGATCAAGAGCGACCCCGCGCTCAAGTCCACGCTGGTGGCCATGATCACGGCGCGTGGTCAGGTGGCCGACTACCGGCTTGGGCAGGAGTTGGGTGCCGACGCCTACTTCATCAAACCTTTCAGTCCGCTCCAGTTGGTCACCTGGATGCGGGAGAAGCTT
>CAIPBW010000391.1 GCA_903863395.1 uncultured beta proteobacterium | reverse complement strand
GTCCAGAAAAAGGGGTAATCGGCATCCCCGGCTTCGTTCGTGATGGAACTGATTTTGAAGAGGGGATTAATGGCCGGACCCACATTGGCAGCAGCGGTTGCCTCGGCCGAGCGCGTGTAGTCAACCAAACTCTGGAGTTCTTTCGTGTTGGGTAGTCGCCAGTCGCTGTACCCCGCCAACTTTTCGCCATTTTTGGTTTGCGCCCAGGCGAGGGCATGCTCCCAGTCCATGCCCACACCGCTGTCGGTTTGCGACCACATCAGTCCCGTGGCCTGGTCATTGATGGTGCCGTTGCCGTTGTCGACAAAGCTGCTGGTCCCGTAGATGGGGCCGCGCACTGCGCGCACCATGTGTTTAGCACCGATCGAGGTGGTGTAAGCCTTGATATGGCCGGTGCCGAAATTCACACCGAATGCCATTTCTGCCCCTACCGCCGAACTCCCTTCTAAGCTGCTGCGCAGCAGGCCCGTGTATTGGGTGCTGCTCCAGATGATCGCGTGGCTAAGTTCCTGTTCACTGGTGTAGGAGACAGAAAAGTAATGGGTGTCGATGTAAGGCCACCCTGTGTTGCCGTTCCAGAGCGAGTACAACTCCCTGATGGTTGGCAAGCGCCAGTCGCTGTAGCCACCGTAGTTGGCCTGGTTCAGAGTGGCGGGGACGGTTTCGGCTTCCGTCCAATACACATCACCACCGGTCTGGCTTGCTTGCCAGGTCAAGCCGGTGATGTTGTCTTTGACCGTAAGACCATCACTGCTCTTGGCGTAGCTCGGTTGTGTGCCGGCGAACTGGGCATCCTGTCCGTAAAAAGGCTGGCCCGCAGTGGGAGCCGCAATGACGCTGGTCGCATCGTAGGTAGCCGATTGGCTTGTATCTACAACAGGTGATTTGTCGGCGACTCGGGTCTCGACATGAGAGGCATTGCTCGTGCTAGCGCTGCCACCGCCACAGGCAGTGAGCGTGATCAGGGTAGCTGTGGCAATGGCCGTGCAGAAATTTTGCTGGAGTGACATGGTGGCTTTTTGCTGCTTACTGTTTGGGCGCACTCGGACTACCAGCAGGCGCATCCTTGGGCTTGCACGCCAGCGGCTTGCCTTCGGGTGCCCAGCACGTCCCCTTGACGCTGCCGTGCGGCGAAGTAAAGCTGCACTCCTGTCCACTGCTTGCAGTCTTGCAGGCATCGAGTGCTTCGGCGGGTGGCCTGCGCGGGCCACCGCTGCCTTCGCTGGGTTGGGCAGAGATGGCGCAGCACGCCGTCAGCGTTGCGGCAAAAGTGGCCAGGGCGAGCAGGCGACCGATGAGCGCGCCTGTGTGTTTTTCGGGTTTCATGAGGTAACTCCTTTGCAAGCGGCAAGTACCTGCTTTGCCGTGGCGCAATTTTGAAAAACCATTGTGGAGAAAATGTGGATGCTTCTCCACAATGCATCCACAATTGCGGTGCCCAATCGACTACCACCATGCGTCTTCGCCTTGTTCACACTTTGTCCCTGCTGCTGCTCTCGGCGGTGCTGCTGGCGGTGCTGGCCATGGGCGCGCTCAGCGCCTGGAACTTGCGCAATGGGTTTTCCGACTATCTGGCCACCAGGGATGTGGAGCGGCTGGAGCAATTTGCCGGCCTGGTCTCCGAAAACGCAGAACAGGCAGGTGGAATCGACGCGATGGAGTCCAAAGGCATTGGCTTGTCAGAACTGTTTCATCAGTTCGGAAGAATGCAGGGGTTTCCCCCCATGCTGCAGCCGCCTCATCCGATGCCTCCGCACGAATTACTGGAACCCCGCGATCCACCACCACCAGTTCATGTTGACAGCATTGACGCCTTCAAGGATCGCGTGGCCGTCTACGGGCTCGACGGCCAAGTGAGGTTAGGTAGACCGCTGGCGCAAGTGACGGGTGAAACTGTGGAGCGACCTGTGCGCGTGGGTAAAGCGGTAGTGGCGATGGTGCGCATGGTCAAGCTCAAGCCCGTGCCCAACGACGTGGAGTTGCGTTTCCTGAACGCGCAGTACCAGAGCATGGTCGCAGTGGCTTGTGCCTTGCTGGTGATTGCCTTGGTCGGCGCATTCTGGGTTTCCAGGCATTGGGTACGCCCGTTAATCGAAGTGCAAGCCGCTACCGAAAGAATTGCCCAAGGCGAGCTTGATACCCGCCTGAACACAACGCGCAGCGATGAAATTGGGGACGCCATGCGCAACATCAATCAGATGGCGGCGGGCTTGCAGAAGTTGGAGGGGGCAAGACGCCAATGGATTGCCGACATTTCGCACGAACTGCGCACGCCTCTGGCGGTGCTGCGCGGCGAGATCGAGGCGCTGGTCGATGGTGTGCGTGCGCTCTCGCCGCAGGCCATGCTGTCCCTGCGCGAAGAAGTGCTGCGCCTGGGTGCCCTGGTGGATGACCTGCACCTGCTGGCCATGTCGGACCTGCAGGCCCTGCCCTGCCACTTTGAAGCAGGCGACGCCCATGCCGTGGCCGCGCGCGTGCTGCAGCGCTGCGCCCTGCGCGCCGCCGAGCGCGGCCTGACGCTGCGCCTGGATGCGCCTGCCACCGCACCGCTACCCGTGCGCTGGGACGTGCGCCGCATCGAGCAATTGCTCACCAACCTGCTGGACAACAGCCTGCGCTACACCGATGCGCCGGGCGAAATCGTGATGGCACTGCAGGCCAGCGGCCAGCGCGTGCAAATCACCATCGATGACAGCGCCCCCGGCGTTGCGCCCGCGCAGCTGCAGCACCTGTTTGAGCCGCTGTACCGTGCCGACGCCGCGCGCAGCCGCGCCCACGGCGGCAGCGGCCTGGGCCTGGCCATTTGCAAGGCCATCGTACAGGCGCACCAGGGCAGCATCCACGCCAGCGCCTCGGGCCGGGGCGGGCTGTGCATGCAGATCGACCTGCCCACCCATCCCCACACGCCATGAACAGCACCCCCGCCTACGTTCTGGTGGTGGAGGACGACGCCAAGATTGCCCAACTGCTGCTGGACTACCTGCGCAATGCCGGTTACGAGGCCAGCGCCGTGGGCGACGGCAGCGTTGCGCTGCGCACCATCGCCCAGCGCGCACCCGATGTGCTGGTGCTGGACTGGATGCTGCCGGGGCTCGACGGCATCGAAGTCTGCAAGGCCGTGCGCGCAAGCAGCGACTTGCCAATCCTGATGCTCACCGCCCGTGTGGATGAGGTCGACCGGTTGCTGGGCCTGGACACCGGTGCCGACGACTACGTGTGCAAACCCTTCAGCCCGCGTGAAGTGGTGGCACGCGTGCGCTCGCTGCTGCGCCGCGTACAAGGCCGAGCCAGCACGGCGGCCCAGCCCTGGAGCGTGGACGAAGCGTCGTTTCGGATTGCCTGGCGCGGCCACTGGCTGGCGCTGACGCGCCAGGAGTTTCTGATGCTGCGCCTGATGCTCAACCGCCCCGGGCGCGTGTACTCGCGCGCCCAACTGCTCGACGCCGTGGGCGACGCGCTGCGCGACGTGAGCGACCGCGCCATCGACAGCCACATCAAGAACATCCGGCGCAAGATCGACGCGGCTGACCCCGGCTGCGACTGCATCGCCTCGGTCTACGGCGTGGGCTACCGTTTCGACGCCCTACAGTAGCGCGTCGTGCAGCGCCACAAACTCCTGCGTGAGCTTGTGGCTGGGGTCCAGAAAGATCATCGGCATCGACTGCTCGTGCGACTCGCGGATGCGCACCGAGCTGCCCAGGTACGGTTGCAGCACCGGCAGGCCTTCGTCGATCAGCTCCTGCACCATGCGCTGGGGCAGGTTGGCGCGCGACTGGAACTGGTTGACGATGATGCCCTCCACGCGCAAATCGGCGTTGTGGTCGGCCTTGATTTCCTGCACGTTCTCCAGCAGGGTGTAGAGCGCGCGCCGGGAAAAATCGTCGCAATCAAACGGAATCAGGCAGCCCTGCGCCGCAATCAGCGCGCAGCGGGTGTAGAAGTTGAGCGCCGGTGGGGTGTCGATGTAAATCTGGTCGTAGTCTTCGGACAGCAGCTCCAGCGCATCGCGCAGCTTGTAGATCTTGTGGCGCGATTCGAGCTTGCCGTGCAGTTCGTCCAGCAACGGGCTCGACGCCATCAGGTCCAACCCCTCCCAGCGGGTGTTGACGATAAAGTCCGAGGCGGGCTTGTCGCGCAGCGTGAACTTGAGGCTTTGCTCAAAAAACTCGGCCACGTTGGGCAGGTCGTCCGGCATGTCGGCACCGAGCAGATAGCGCGTGGAGTTGCCCTGCGAATCGAGGTCGATCACCAGCGTGCGCAACCCCTGCCAGTTGCTGATGGCGGCCAGGTTACAGGCGATGGTGGACTTGCCAACGCCCCCCTTTTGATTGAAAACGACGTGCTGCATGGATTGGGCCTGTGAATGGAGACAGCACCGAGTTTAACGACCGCCAATGACACCGATAATGCGGCCATGCGCCCCACGTCCCGTTTCATGCTCGCCCACCCCGCGCATCTGCTGGCGCTGGGCTTTGGCTCGGGGCTGTCGCCGCTGGCAGCGGGCACGGCGGGCACCCTGTGGGCCTGGGTGGCCTATGTTGCCTTTGCGCCCTGGCTGGGCGACGCCGGTTGGGCAGTGCTGATTGGCGCATCGCTCCCGGCAGGCTGGTGGGCCTGCAGCGTGACAGCGCGCAACCTGGGCGTGGCCGACCCCGGCTGCATCGTCTGGGACGAAGTGGTGGCCTTCTGGCTGGTGCTGTGGCTGGCAATGCCGACCGGCTGGCTGGGTCAACTCATCGCCTTTGCGCTGTTCCGTTTTTTTGACGCCAGCAAGATCGGCCCCGTAGGCTGGGCCGACGCGTTGTTTCATGGCGTGGACCCCGTTACCGACCGGCACGCCTGGGCCAAGGCCGGTTTTGGCATCATGTTCGACGACCTGGTGGCTGCTGCCTGCACGCTGCTGGTGGTGGCCCTGTGGAGGAACATCTAATGCCCAACCCATCCACGCACGACTACTGCGCCCAGTTGGCCGATGTGCTGCTGCAACGCCACTGGACGATGGCCAGCGCCGAGAGCTGCAGCGGCGGCCTCATTGCCGGCGCGTGCACCGATCTGGCGGGCTCAAGCGCCTGGTTTGAACGCGGCTTTGTGACCTACTCCAACGAGGCCAAGACCGAGATGCTGGGCGTGGACCGCGCGCTGATTGCGCGCTGCGGTGCCGTCAGCAAAGAGGTGGTGCGCGCCATGGTGCGCGGTGCCTTGCAGCACGCGCACGCCCAGGTGGCCGTAGCCGTCACCGGCATCGCCGGCCCCAGCGGCGGCAGCCAAACCAAACCGGTGGGCACCGTCTGGTTCGGCTGGGCCACGCCCCAAGGCGTTGTGAGCGAAGTGCAGTTCTTCCCCGGCGACCGCACCCAAGTCCGCACCGCCACCGTCCACCACGCGCTTGCGCGCCTGGTGACGCTGCTGCAAAGCGAGGCAAATTAGTAGTACCCCCACGCTCCGCCGCTTACGCGGGTCGCTGCCCCCCAAGGGGGCGCAATTCGCCTTGGGGCGGCCCGGCGGCGAATCATGCACCCCCACGCTCCTCCATCGCGAAGCCCGTACCCTTCGTCATCG
>CAIPBW010000390.1 GCA_903863395.1 uncultured beta proteobacterium | reverse complement strand
TGCGCGGCGGCGCGGGCCACGTCGAGCGCTCCGGTGCTGTTGACGATGCGGATGACTTCGGGCAGTGCGCCCACGTCGCCGTTTTCGATGGCGCGGACAATGGTGTCGCGCTGCTCTGCGGTGCCGCGCTGCATGGCGGCAATCAGGGGCAGGGTGGACTTGCCTTCGCGCAGGTCGTCGCCCAGGTTTTTTCCCATCACCATGGCGTCGCCGGCGTAGTCGAGTACGTCGTCAATCACCTGGAATGCTGTTCCCAGCGCCTGCCCGTATTCGGCGCAGGCTTGTTCGAGTTCTGCGGTGGCGCCAGCCAATATGGCCCCTACCCGGGCGCTGGCTTCAAACAGTTTGGCGGTCTTGGAGCGAATCACCTGCAGGTAACCGGCTTCGTCGAGCGCGGCGTTGTGCATGTTCATCAACTGCATGACTTCGCCCTCGGCGATGATGTTGGTGGCGTCGGCCAGCACCTGCATGATGCGCATGCTTTGGGCGTCCACCATCATCTGGAAGGCGCGCGAGTACAGGAAGTCGCCCACCAGCACGCTGGCCGGGTTGCCAAACTTGGCGTTGGCGGTAGGGTGGCCGCGGCGCAGGTCGGATTCATCGACCACGTCGTCGTGCAGAAGCGTGGCGGTGTGAATGAACTCCACCACCGCAGCCATGTTGAAGCGTTGGCTGCCGTCGTAGCCCAGGGCGCCGCAGCACAGCAGCAGCAGGGCAGGGCGCAGGCGCTTGCCGCCCGCAGCAATGATGTACTGTGCGACATTGCCCACCAGGGGTACGCCGGAGGCGAGTCGCTGCGCGATGACCTGATCGACCTGGCGCATGTCCTGTTCGACGATGGAGAGCCCGGTGGGTGCGCCGGTGGATTTGGCTTGCAAGGCAGTTCGCTGGTTGGTTGGTTTGGCCGATTATAGGGAGGCCCCCCGGGTTTTGCCGGGCCGTAAACGCTAAATTTGGTGGTTCGAGGGGGTGATGGTATACTCCAAGGCTCTGCGAAAATTCGTTTGCAGAAATCCAAGTCGAAGAGGTCAACATGTACGCGGTCATAAAAACCGGCGGCAAGCAATATCGCGTTGCTGCTGGCGAAAAAATTAAAGTAGAACAGATTGCTGCGGACGTAGGCCAAGAGATTGTGATCGACCAGGTTCTGGCTGTCGGAAACGGCGCTGAACTCAAGGTTGGCACTCCCTTGGTGTCCGGCGCAACAGTTACGGTCACGGTAGTGGCACACGGCAAGCACGACAAAGTGCGCATCTTCAAGATGCGTCGCCGCAAGCACTACCAAAAACGTCAAGGTCATCGCCAGCAGTTCACTGAGCTGCAAATCGGGGCGATTTCATCCTGATAACTTGCGGGACAGCGGTAGCCCCCTGTCCTCAACTGACTAGAGAAAATCATGGCACAGAAAAAAGGCGGCGGCTCTACGCGAAACGGGCGCGATTCCAAGCCCAAGATGCTCGGTGTGAAGGCGTTTGGTGGTGAACTGGTCAGCGCCGGTGCCATCATTGTTCGCCAGCGTGGCACCAAGTTCCACCCCGGAACCAACGTCGGCGTTGGCAAGGATCACACCTTGTTTGCTCTGGCCGACGGGCATGTGGCTTTTGCTACCAAGGGCGCATTGAACAAGCAAACGGTGAGCGTGACTGCAGCCTGATTTGCCTTTGGCTCCCCAGAGAAACCCTGCGCCAAGCGCGGGGTTTTTCGTTTATAACTACCCAAAATCATGAAGTTTGTTGACGAAGCCTATATCGACATCTCTGCCGGAGACGGTGGAGCGGGCTGCGTCTCGTTCCGGCATGAAAAGTACAAAGAGTTTGGCGGCCCCAACGGCGGTGACGGTGGCCGTGGTGGCCATGTGTTTGCCGTGGCCGACCCCAATCTCAATACCCTGGTGGATTACCGGTTTTCGCGCCGCCACGACGCCAAGCGCGGCGAGCACGGCATGGGCTCGGACATGTTTGGTGCCGCTGGCTCCGACATCACCCTCAAGATGCCGGTAGGCACCATCATCAGCGATGCCGAAACGGGCGAGGTGCTGTACGAACTGCTCACGCCGGGCGAAGTGATCACCATTGCCAAGGGCGGCGACGGCGGTTTTGGCAATTTGCGCTTCAAGAGCGCAATCAACCGCGCTCCGCGTCAACGCACTCCGGGCTGGCCCGGCGAAAAGAAGAATCTCAAGCTCGAACTCAAGGTGCTGGCTGATGTCGGCCTGCTGGGCATGCCCAACGCGGGCAAGTCCACCTTCATCACGGCGGTCTCCAACGCCCGGCCGCGCATTGCCGATTACCCCTTCACCACCCTGCACCCTAACCTGGGCGTGGTGCGCGTCGGCCCGGAGCAGAGCTTTGTGGTGGCCGACCTGCCCGGTCTGATCGAGGGCGCCTCGGAAGGCGCGGGCCTGGGCCATCTGTTTTTGCGGCACCTGCAGCGCACCCGGCTGCTACTGCACATTGTGGACGTGGCCCCGTTTGATGCCGACGTGGACACCGTGGCACAGGCCAAGGCCATCGTCAACGAACTCAAAAAGTACGACGAAGCGCTGTACAAGAAGCCGCGCTGGCTGGTGCTCAACAAACTCGACATGGTGCCCGCCGATGAGCGCGCGGCCCTGGTCAAGGACTTTGTCAAGCGCTTCAAGTTCAAGGGCCCGGTGTTTGAGATCTCGGCGCTCACGCGCGAGGGCTGCGAGCCCCTGGTGCGCGAAATTTACAAGCACGTCAAGGCGCAGCAGGTGGCCGAGCAGGCCCCCCCCGAGATCGACCGGCGTTTTGTCGAACTGCCCGATGCCTGACAATTGCTATTAATTTGGTAGCTCTGCACCCAATGGTGGCATGAGCTGCAGCCCGATATGTCAACTACTTCTGAATCTTCGGTATTGCGTGAGGCCAGGCGCATCGTGGTCAAGGTGGGCTCCAGCCTGGTGACCAACGACGGGCGCGGCCTGGACGAGGCCGCCATTGGCGAATGGTGCCGGCAAATGGCGTCTCTGGTGCGCGACGGGCGCGAGGTGATCATGGTTTCCAGTGGCGCCATCGCCGAGGGCATGAAGCGCCTGGGCTGGTCGGTGCGTCCCAAGGCGGTGCATGAGTTGCAGGCTGCTGCTGCCGTGGGCCAGATGGGCCTGGCGCAAATGTACGAAACCAAGCTCAAGCAAAACGGCTTGGGCAGCGCCCAGGTGCTGCTGACCCACGCTGACTTGGCCGACCGCGAGCGCTATCTCAACGCGCGCTCGACCCTGCTGACCCTGCTGCGCCTGGGGGTGGTGCCGGTCATCAATGAAAACGACACCGTGGTCAACGACGAAATCAAGGTGGGCGACAACGACACGCTGGGTGCCCTGGTGGCCAATCTGGTTGAAGCCGACGCCCTGGTGATCCTGACTGATCAGCAAGGCCTGTTTACCGCCGATCCGCGCAAGGACGCGCAGGCCACCCTGGTGCGCGAGGCCCAGGCGGGCGACCCGGCGCTTGAAGCCATGGCTGGGGGCGCAGGTTCGAGTTTGGGCAAGGGCGGCATGATCACCAAGATTTTGGCGGCCAAACGTGCGGCTGGCTCAGGTGCGTCCACCGTGATTGCCTGGGGCCGCGAGCCCGACGCACTGGTCCGCCTGGCCCAGGGCGTGCCGATTGGCACGCTGCTGCTGGCGCAAACCCAAAAGACACAGGCGCGCAAGCAGTGGATGGCCGACCATCTGCAGATGCGTGGTGCCGTGGTGGTAGACGCTGGGGCCGCACAAAAACTGCGCTCCGAAGGCAAGAGCCTGCTGCCCATTGGCATGGTCCAGGTTGAGGGTGATTTTTCGCGCGGCGACGTGATCGCCGTGCGCGACGCCAGCGGATTGGAGATTGCCCGCGGTCTGGCCAATTACTCCAGCGCCGAGGCGCGTCTGCTGTGCCGCAAGCCTTCGTCCGATTTTGAAAAGCTGCTGGGCTACGCCGCCGAGCCCGAAATGCTGCACCGGGACAATCTGGTGCTGACCCGTTCGTCGTTGGCACCAGCCCCCGAAGCGTAACGGCTGTATTTCGATTAGACGGCTTCCTGGCCCTGGGGCGATGCGCCGTCTTCGGCGTCGCGTTGCCGGTGGCCACTGCGCAGGTAGCGGTTGCGCGGTTCCTGGCGCGGCACGAAGCGCGCCAGTTCGGTGAGTGCCATCTCATACACGCCGCGCTTGAATTCAACTACCGCGTCCAGCGGCACCCAATAGTCGTTCCAACGCCAGGCGTCAAATTCCGGATGGTCGGTGGCGCGCAGGTTCAGGTTCCAGTCGTAACCCATGAGTTGCAACAGGAACCAAATCTGTTTTTGACCTTTGTAATGGCCACGCGCGTCGCGTCGTATGTACCTGTCAGGCACCTCATAGCGCAACCAGTCTCGGGTGCGGGCAACCACGCTTACGTGCTCGGGCTGTAGCCCGATTTCTTCGTGCAGTTCGCGGTACATGGCTTGCTCGGGCGTTTCGCCCCGGTCAATGCCACCCTGTGGGAACTGCCACGAGTGCGTGCGTATGCGCTTGCCCCAGAAAACCTGATTTCTCTGGTTGAGCAAGATGATGCCGACGTTGGGCCGAAAGCCGTCCCGGTCAAGCATAATCAAACCCCAATTTTTAAACTTCGCCCATTATGCACAGCACGCGCCGTGTATCAAGGGCGAAACCTTAGGTAGAGCGCAAGTCACGCCATGAAAGCATCCCAATTTTTCATCTCCACCCTGAAAGAAGCGCCCGCAGACGCCGAGGTGGTCAGCCACAAACTCATGATGCGCGCGGGCATGATCAAGAAGTTGGGTGCCGGGATTTACACCTACATGCCTATGGGCCTGCGGGTGATCCGCAAGGTCGAGGCCATCGTGCGCGAGGAGATGAACCGCGCTGGTGCGGTGGAGCTGACCATGCCCGTCATCCAGCCCGCCGAACTGTGGCAGGAGACTGGGCGTTTTGAAAAAATGGGTCCCGAGTTGCTGCGCATCAAGGACCGGCATGACCGCGATTACATCGTCCAGCCCACCAGCGAAGAGGTGGTGACCGACATCGCCCGCCAGGAAATCAAGAGTTACAAACAGTTGCCAAAAAATTTGTACCAGATCCAGACCAAGTTCCGCGACGAGCGCCGTCCGCGCTTTGGTCTGATGCGCGGGCGCGAGTTCATCATGAAGGACGCCTACAGCTTTGACCGCGACCAACAGGCCGCCAAGGTCAGCTACCAGGTGATGGCCCAGGCGTACCGCAAGATCTTTGACCGCTTTGGCCTGACCTACCGCGCTGTGGCCGCCGACAGTGGCGCCATTGGCGGCGATCTCTCCGAAGAATTCCAGGTGATTGCCGCCACCGGCGAAGACGCCATCGTCTACTGCCCGGGGAGCGACTACGCAGCCAACATGGAAAAGGCCGAGGCACTGGCACCAGCGGTAGCTCGCGCGCCCGCAGCGCAGCCTATGACCGAAGTGCCCACTCCCGGCCATAGCACCTGCGAGGCCGTGGCCTTGCTGCTGGGCGTGCCGCTGTCCTCCACCGTCAAGTCGCTGGTGCTGGCCACCGACACACTCGACGACCACGGTGCAGTAGTCAAGACCCAGGTCTGGTTGCTGCTCTTGCGTGGTGACCACGACATGAACGAAGTCAAGGTGGGCAAGCTCGCCGGGCTGGAGGGCTTTCGCTTTGCCACGGTGCCCGAGATTGAAGACCACTTTGGAGCCAAGCCCGGCTACCTGGGGCCGATTGGCTTGAAGAAGCCGGTCAAGGTGGTGGCCGACCGCGAGGTGGCGGTCATGGCGGATTGGATCTGCGGTGCCAACCGCGAGGACTTCCACATCACCGGCGTCAACTGGGGGCGTGATTTGCCCGAGCCCGAACTGGTGGCCGACCTGCGCAACGTGGTGGCGGGCGACCCTTCACCCGACGGCAAGGGCGTGCTGGCGATTGAGCGCGGGATCGAAATCGGCCATGTGTTTTACCTGGGCACCAAGTACAGCGCGCCCATGAATGCCACTTTCCTCGATGTCAACGGCAAGCCCCAACTGATGGAAATGGGCTGCTATGGCATTGGCATTACGCGCCTGCCCGCTGCCGCCATTGAGCAAAACCACGACGACAAGGGCATCATCTGGCCGGACTCGCTCGCGCCCTTTACCGTAGTGCTGTGCCCGATCAGCCCGGACCGCTTCCCCGAGGTCAAGGCCGCGGCCGAAAGCCTGTACACCGGCCTGCTGGCGGCGGGCGTGGATGTGATTCTGGACGACCGCTGCGAGCGCCCGGGCGCGATGTTTGCCGACTGGGAACTCATTGGCGTGCCGCACCGCGTCAACATTGGCGACCGGGGCTTGAAGGAAGGCGTGGTGGAGTACCAGCACCGCCGCGACAGCGCCGCCACCAAGGTGGCAGTGGCCGATATCCAGGCGCTGCTGCTGGCCCGTTTGAATCCTTGAATGCTGCCCGGCGCGCGCACCTTTTCACGGCGTTCCTGCCTGCGGCCCCTGGTGGGCGGTCTCGGGCTGATCTTGTGGCAAGAGCTGGCCCAAGCCGGTAACCAGATTGAAGAGCCGCTGATCGACGCGGTGCGCAGCGCACTGAGTTCGGCAGTGCACAATGCCGCGCCACCGATTCCCGAATTTGCCGACACCGAGGAGCGCCTGAAGTACCTGCGCTGGCTCGGTGCTATGAGCGAGCGCCTCAAGATCAAGAAGCCCGACTGGGAAACGCGCAAGGAGTTTTTGCAGACCGTCTGGTACGAGAGCAAGCGCGCCGGACTGGACACGGCGCTGGTGCTGGGGCTGATCCAGGTGGAGAGCAACTTCCGCAAGTTCGCCGTGAGCACGGCGGGCGCGCGCGGCTACATGCAGGTCATGCCGTTCTGGACGCGCTCACTGGGCGACGGCGACGCCACCAAGCTGTTTCACATGCAGACCAACCTGCGATTTGGCTGCGTCATCCTGCGCCACTACCTCGACCGGGAAGCGGGTGACCTGTTCCTGGCGCTGGGCCGCTACAACGGTTCGCGCGGTCAGGCTCCCTACCCGGACGCCGTACTCGGTGCCAAGCGCCGTTGGGAGCATTCATAGCCCTGTGCTCACCGCAGGGATTGGGTTAGGGGACAGCGCCTCACCTGTCAAACGCCCAGAATATCGGCGCAGTCCCCTAACCCAATCTCTGCTACCAACCCGGCGCGACTCGACTTGGGCGACCCGCCGTCCAATCATTGCCCCCTGTTTCGGGTGGAAGAAACTGCATAGGGACCATGAGCGCTGGTTTCGTCACTGCGAGCGCAGCGTGGCAGTCCATGCATTCGGAAGTCATGGATTGCCGCGCTTCGCTCGCAATGACAGGGAACAAGCCACGGCCTGATGGTTTCGAGGCGACCAAGGTGGCGGGATGGAGAGAGAAGGGGCCTTGGACGCTGGAAAGAGCAAGACCGTTGCTCAGGCTAGGTGCCCAGGGTCTTGGCGAGTTCGCCGGACTCGTACATTTCCATCATGATGTCGGAGCCGCCGATGAATTCGCCCTTGATGTAGAGCTGGGGGATGGTCGGCCAGTTGCTGTATTCCTTGATGCCCTGGCGAATGGCGTCGTCTTCGAGCACGTTGACGGCCTTGACGTCTTTGGGCTCGACGCCGCAGGCCTTGAGAATCTGGATCGCGCGCCCGGAGAAGCCGCACTGCGGAAAGGTGGCCGTGCCTTTCATGAACAGCAGGACCGGGTTGGACTTCACCAGGGTGTCTATGCGTTGTTGTACGTCGCTCATGTCGTCAATCCTTGTTGGTAATTGGTGCGATTATTTCATTTTTCAGCGGCGGCCCGCCATTGACCTGCGCTGCAGCGGGTCATTCCGGCCAGATCCTGGCGCGACGTGATCTGTGCAAACCCCGCCGCGTGCAACAGGTGCGCCACTTCGGCTGCCTGGTTGTAGCCATGTTCGAGTAGCAGCCAGCCACCGCTTGCCAAGTGCGCTGGTGACTCACGTACGATTTCGGCGATGTCGTCCAGGCCCGTGGCACCGCTGGTCAAGGCCTGGTGCGGCTCATGGGCCAGGGCTGGCAAATGCGGGTCGTGCTCGGCGATGTAGGGCGGGTTGGATGCGATCAGGTCGTAGCGCGGCTGCGCTGCGGGCAGCGCAGCAAACCAGTGGCCTGCATGAAAGCACACGGGCAGGTCCAGGCGCTGGGCGTTGGCGCGCGCCACGGCCAGCGCATCCGCGCTGGCATCCACAGCGTCGATGTGCAGGTCCGCACGCTGCGAGCGCAGCGCCAGGGCAATGGCACCGCTGCCGGTGCCCAGGTCGAGCGCCCGGGCGTTGCGGGGTGCGTGCGCCAGCAAGTCCAGCGCCCATTGCACCAGCGTTTCGGTGTCAGGGCGCGGCACCAGCACGCGCGCGTCCACCAGCAGGTCGAGTCCAAAAAACTCCTTGTGGCCGGTGATATAGGCCAGCGGCTCGCCGCCGTTGCGCCGCGCGCACAGCGCGTCAAAGCGCTGCAGCACATCGGCGCTAACCGGGTCGGTGTCGTGTGCGAGCAGCCAGGCGCGGTCATGTGTGTCGCGGCCCAGCGCGTGCAGCAGTAGCAGTTGGGCATCGAGCCGCTCCAGCGCGCAGGACTGGGCCCACGCCAGGCAGGTGGCGATGGTGGAGTTGCGGGGTGCGCTCAGGTCGATGGCTTCCATGTGCTACTGATTCAGGAGCAGCCAACGCTGGATGTGCAGGCGCTGTAGGCGCTGTTCACGGCAACCGCTCAGCGGTTGAGGCTGAGTTCGAGCGCGGCGAGTTGCTCTGCCGCCTCGTAGGCCTGGAGTGCCTGCACCACGTCGTCGAGGTCGCCTTCCATGATGGTGAGCAACTTGTACAACGTGAGGTTGATGCGGTGGTCGGTGAGGCGTCCCTGGGGAAAGTTGTAGGTGCGGATGCGGTCACTGCGGTCGCCGCTGCCAATCAGGCTCTTGCGCTCGGCCGCGTCCTTGGCGGCGCGCTCGCTGCGGTCCTTCTCGTGGATGCGCGCGGTGAGCACCTTGAGCGCCTGCGCCTTGTTGCTGTGCTGGCTGCGGCCATCCTGGCACTCGGCCACGATGCCGGTGGGGATGTGCGTGATGCGCACCGCCGAGTCGGTCTTGTTGATGTGCTGGCCACCCGCACCACTGGCGCGGTAGGTATCAATGCGCAGGTCGGCCGGGTTGATCTTGATGGCTTCGAGTTCATCGGGCTCGGACAGAACGGCCACGGTGCAGGCGCTGGTGTGGATGCGCCCCTGGGTCTCGGTTACCGGCACGCGCTGCACGCGGTGGCCACCCGACTCGAACTTGAGCGCGCCATAGACCTGGTCGCCCTCGATGCGGATCACCACTTCCTTGTAGCCACCGAGCTCGCTGGGCGACTCGCTGACGATCTCCACCTTCCAGCCACGGCGCTCGCAGTAGCGCGTGTACATGCGCAGCAGGTCGCCGGCAAACAGGGCCGATTCGTCGCCGCCAGTGCCGGCGCGGATTTCGACAAAGGCGTTGCGCACGTCGTCCGGGTCCTTGGGCAGCAGCATGCGCTGCAGTTCGCCTTCGAGCTGGGTCATCTCGGCGCTGGCCGCGTCGATCTCTTCCTGTGCCATGGCCGCCATGTCCGGGTCTTGCAGCATCTCCTGGGCGGCGTTCAGGTCCGACTCGCGCGCCTGGTAGCGCGTCCAGCGGCTGGCCACGGCGGCAACGTCGGTGTGTTCGCGCGAGAGCACCAGAAACTGGGCCATGTCCTTCATGATGTCTTCGCGCGAAAGCAAAAACTCCAGCTCGGCCAAGCGCAGCGTGAAGCGCTCCATCTGAGCGCGCAGATAAGGTTTCATCCCAGGAGCCCTAACGGCTGTTGCGTAAGAAGAAATGCGAAATGGCGGCACCCGCACGCTCGCGCGCCTGGGCGTCTCCGGCGCGCAACTCGGCCAGCGCACCGTGCAGCATCTTTTGGGTAATGCCCTTGGAGAGCGCTTCCATCACCGCTTCCACCGGCTCGCCCCGGGCCAGCAGCTTGCGCGCGCGTGCCATTTCGGCGGCGCGCCACTCGTCGGCCTGGGCGTTGAGTTGCTGGATCAGCGGCACCGAATTGCGTTGGTCAATCCAGTGCATGAAGCTTTGCACGCCCGCGTCCACAATCGCCTCGGCCTGGGCCACTGCCGCCTGCCGGTTGGCCTGGGCGGTTTGCACCACGCTGGCCAGGTCGTCCACGGTGTAGAGGTAAATGTCTTCGAGCGCCTTGACTTCGGGCTCGATGTCGCGCGGCACGGCCAGATCGACCATGAACATCGGGCGGTGCTTGCGCCGCTTGAGCGCGCGCTCCACCGCACCCAGGCCGATGATGGGCAGGGTGCTGGCGGTGCAACTGATCACGGCGTCAAACTCGTGCAGGCGATCGGGCAGGTCGCCCAGGCGCATCACCTCGCCGCCAAAGTGGCTGGCCAGCTTTTCGCCGCGCTCCAGCGTGCGGTTGGCAATGGCAATGGACTTGGGGTTCTTGGCGGCAAAGTGGGTGGCGCACAGCTCCACCATTTCGCCTGCGCCCACAAACAGCACCCGCACCTGGCCCAAGTCTTCAAACAACTGGCCTGCCAGCCGCACGGCGGCGGCGGCCATGCTGATCGAGTGCGCGCCAATTTCGGTCGAGGTACGCACTTCCTTGGCCACGGCAAACGAGCGCTGGAACATCTGGCTCAGCGTCGTGCCCAAAGCGCCTGCGGCTTCGGCCGCGCGTACTGCGTCCTTGAGCTGCCCCAAAATTTGAGGTTCGCCCAGCACCATCGAGTCCAGGCCGCTGGCTACGCGGAAGGCGTGGCGCGCGGCCAGACCGTTTTCCAGGCTGTAGGTGTGGTGGCGCAGCGCCGAGGGGCTGATGCCGGCCGAGCCTGCCAGCCAGTCCAGTGTGGGTTCAAGTTCGGTCTGCTCGCCCGCGCAATAAATCTCGGTGCGGTTGCAGGTGGAAACAATGGCCGCTTCGGGGTTGCGGTTGAGCGCTGCGCGCAAGCCCCGCAGGTGCGGTTCGATCTGGTCCATGGCAAAGGCAAACCGGCCGCGCATGTCCAGCGGTGCGGTGTTGTGATTGATGCCCAGAGCCCAGACTGCCATAGATACTTTGTGAAACCTTGCGAAAAGGGCGCAGCATAGCGCAGCGCGGTTGTTAGCGGAATTAGGGTGCGATTATAAAATCGCATTCACTCAAACCACATCCTGGGGCCTTAGTGGCCACTTACATGGGCCCACTGGACCAGTTCAATCACCTGTTCAACTTCTTTGCACCCGCCATCGCGGTCGGGGTGCTGCTCGCCTTGCTGGCCCCGCTATTCTACGGCAGAGGCCGTGCAAGCCTTGGAACGTATGTGCAGGCAGCTATCAATTCGGTAGCGGGCGGGGTCGCCCTCGGGGTTGGTCTGTGGTTCTTTGGGCACGACGGCAAGATCGCCTCCTATGCCGCCATGTTGCTGGCCAGTGCCTTGAGCCAGGGCTGGAGCCTGCGCCGCTAACCCTTGTCGCCGCCAGTAGGTCACCCGTGCGACACGCAGGCCGGGATTGGCACGGTGCCTAGCGTAAACCCTGAAAGACAGTAGTGTATGGGGCCGCTAGACTGGTGCCAATCTGTCCGTTGAGACAGTTCAATCGTTGGCGCTATTTGGGCGCTTTCCACCGGAGATCCCCACTATGACCCGTTCAAGCCTTTGCTCCCTGCCGCGCACGGCAAGCTTCAGCGCCGTAACCGCACTTATTCTTCTTGGCGTTTCAGGCAGCGCCCTGGCAAGTGAGGGCTACAAGACGCGGCAATCCCCGGTGGGTGCGTTTGGCGGCGAGATTGCCGCGCCAGGCGACAACGACGGATTCTTTGGCACGGCCATCATGACCATGGTCAGCATCAACAAGGTGGCTGATGGCAATGGTGATGACATCACGCTCCCTGCGGGCACTGTAGCGTTGCCGACCCGGACCACCAATGCAGCTTTGCCACCCGATGGAACCTACAAGCTCAACGTGCCAGCCGGAGCGATTGCCTTCAAGCAGACACAGACCCAAGTCAACCTGCTGGGCGGTTACCTCACCGAGAGTACCTACAACGGTGGACGCATGGCCTTTGCCGTTAATCTGCCGCTGATCCTGATCAGCCGTACCGTCAGTGCTACACAACCCAGTGGGACGGTCTCGCCAGTGCCTGCGGCACCACTGCCTTCAACGGCGATTGGTGCTGTCAATGCAATTGCACAAGCTGCCAATCAGCGCGTTCAAAACGGTGTGGCAGGTTTCAACAACATCAACAACTTGAATGTCTCGGGCCTGGGCGACGCCGAACTCTCGGCCGTATGGGTGCGCCACGATGGTCAACTCAAAGTAGCTGCTGGTGCGTCCTTGTTTGTTCCCACAGGCCAATACGACAAGAACCGCGGACCCAACCCCGGTTTTGGCAACTTCTACACCCTGCGCCCCGGCGTGGCGCTCACCTATGCGCTCAATCCTGACAAGACCGCCAGTGGCTGGGACAGCGGTGTCACCGTGGCCGGGCGACTCTCGTACGGCATCAACACCTCCAATCTGGAAACCGACTACCGCAGCGGCGACTTTGTTTACACCGAGTTGGGTGTGGTCAAGGTTAGCGGTGACTGGGCCTTTGGCGCCAACTTGCTGGCAATCCAGCAGACCACCGATGACTCCGGCTCGGGTACGGTCACGGACAAGGGCCTGGGTCCGGTCAACGCGGCTGCACGCTACAAGAATTACGGCTTCGGCCCGTTCCTGTCGTACAAGTTGCCGGGCAAGGACGCCGGATTCAACCTGCACTACACCCGCAACTTTGGCAGCGAAAACGCGCAGGTGGTCGAGGCCTTGCAAGTTCGCTTTATCAAGGCCTGGTAGGTGACGGAACGCTCGTGTCGCTCAAAAGCCTGTTGATGCCGGCGATCAGCCAGCATCTGCTCTCGCTCAAGCGCTTGCAGCGCCTGCGCTCGCGCGCTGAGCGTGTGCGCGTGCGCCAGGGCTTGCCGCATGAACTGCATTACTTCCATCAGGTCGATGACCCCTATAGCGCGCTCGCGGCAGCAAGCCTGCCGCGTTTGCTGGCGCGTTACTGCCTGGTGCTCAAGGCCCACGTGGTGGGGCCACCGAGCGCCGCCGCCGCGCCCGAGCGTGAGCGCCTGATTTCCCACAGCCGCGTAGATGCGCAGCGGCTGGCCCGGCATTGGGGGCTGGAGTTTATGGACCCAGGCGCGCAGCCCCCGGCAGCAGCGCAGCAACTGGCTGCCGCGCAGTTGGTGGCGGCAATTGACGCCAACCGCTTTGCCGAATGCGCCGCCGACCTAAGCGCTGCGCTGTGGAGCAGAGGCAGTCCCGCTGCAAGCTTGCCAGTGGCCAGTGCCAACGCCGTTGCGCAGCATGTAGCGGCGTCCGAACAACTGCGCTCACGCCTGGGCCACTACCTGGGCGCAACCTTCTTTTATGGTGGCGAGTGGTACTGGGGCATCGACCGCCTCTACCACCTGGAGCAGCGCTTGCAGGAGTTGGGCGTGCAACGTGCGGGAGTGAGCGGCCATCTGTTCCCCTTGGAGCCGGACCTGGCGCAAGCTACGCCCATCACCCCGGCCGCGCCGATTGAGTTTTTTTTTCTCTGCGCAGCCCGTATTCAGCGATTGTGGCCGAGCGCGTGTTTGCGCTGGGTCGCCTGACCGGTGCGTCGGTGCGTCTGCGCTACCTGTTGCCCATGGTCATGCGCGGTTTGCCCGTTCCCGCGGCCAAGCGCAGCTACATCGCGCAGGACGCAGCGCGTGAAGCGCGTGCGCGCGGTATTGCCTTTGGTCGGCTCAACGACCCGCTGGGCAAGCCCACCGAGCGCGGATTGGCGCTAATGCCGCTGGCCGAACGTGAAGGCAAGGGCCAAGCCTTCGTACTCTCTTTCATGCGCGGTGTCTGGGCCGAAGGTCTGGACGCCGGCAGCGACCGGGGCCTGCGCACCATCGCCGAGCGCGCCGGGCTGAACTGGGACGCTGCCCGCGCCGCTTTGCAGGATTGCGGCTGGCGTGCCGTGGCCGAAGCCAATCGCCAGGAGTTGTTCGATCTGGGTCTGTGGGGCGTACCCTCGTTTTGCGTGGGCACGACTGCGGTGTGGGGCCAGGACCGGCTGTGGGCGGTAGAGCAGGCGCTTCTTGCGAACCCGTCAGACATGCAGGGGCCGGCATGAGCCGCACCGGCATGCGCCAACGTTTGCAAACTGCCACGGCGCTGCTGGCCTTGTGCGGCGGTGTCGCCTGTGCCGCCACCGGACCGGCAACTCCAACGGGTGCCAAGCTGCGACCCAATATCGTCGTGCTGGTGGCCGACGACTGGGGCTTTTCCGACGTGGGATCGTTTGGCAGCGAAATTGCCACGCCGCATCTGGATGCGCTGGCCCAGCGCGGCACACGCTTTGCCAACTTCCACGCGGCGGCCGAGTGTTCGCCCACCCGCGCCATGCTCATGACCGGCGTGGACAGCCACCGCACCGGCGTGGGCGCCATGCGCGAGAGCGTGCCGCGCGAGCACTATGGCCGCCCCGGCTACTTGACCGTGCTCAACCAGAACGTAGTCACCGTCAGCTCACTGCTGCAGGACAGCGGTTACCGCACCTACGCCGTGGGCAAGTGGCACGTGGGCAAAGAGCCGTACAACCTGCCCAACCGGCGCGGCTTTGACCGCTCACTGGTGCAGGGCGACAGTGGCTCGGACAACTGGGAAACCGACAAGCGCTACATGGCGCTCACCGACAAGGTGTACTGGTTTGAAGATGGGCGCGAAGCCGCCATGCCCAAGGACTACTACTCGTCCGAGTTCTACGTCAGCAAGGCGATTGACTACCTGCGCCAGGACGCCAAGTCGGACAAGCCGTTCTATACCTACCTCGCGTTTCAGGCCAACCACATCCCGGTGCAGGCACCACGCGAATTTATCGACCACTACCGTGGCGTCTACAAAGACGGCTGGACCGCCTTGCGTGCGGCGCGGCGCGACCGTGCTGCTGCGCTTGGGCTGGTGCCCAAGGATGTGCCGATGGTGGAGATGAACACCACCACCCATTGGGACGCGCTCACGCCTGAGCAGAAGCTGTACGAGGCGCGCCGCATGGAAGTCTATGCCGGCATGGCCGAGGCAATGGACTACCACGTGGGTCGCCTGATTGCCTACCTCAAGGAGTCGGGCCAGTACGACAACACGGTGTTTGTGTTCCTCTCGGACAACGGGGCCGAGGCGTCGGACCCCTGGGCCATTCCCAGCGGCTGGTTGTGGCTGTCCACCGAGTATTCGCGCGACATCGACATGCTCGGTGCCAAGGGCGGCTACGACACCATCGGGCCGAGTTGGGCCAGTGCTGCCGCTGCGCCGCTGGCGACCTACAAGTTCTATTCGGGCGAGGGCGGCGTGCGCACGCCGCTCATCATTGCCGGTGCGCCGGGGCAGCGTGGCGCGTCGGTTGCGCCGCAGTTTGCCCACGTCAAAGACATTGCGCCCACGCTGCTCGATATCGCCCAGGTGCCGCAACCGGGCGCAGCCTACCGTGGTCAAGCTGTGGAGCCCATGACCGGGCGCAGCCTGCTGCCGATGTTGCAGGGCGTAGCGCAGGACGTGCACCCGGCCGACGAGTCGGTGGGCTACGAACTCTCGGGCAATATGGCGGTGTATCGCGGCAACCTCAAGTTGGTCAAAAACATGCTGCCCGTGGGCGACGGCCAATGGCATCTGTATGACATCGTCAAGGACCCCGGCGAGACGCAGGACTTGCAGCAACAGCGCGCTGCAGACTTTGCGCGGTTGCGTGCCGACTACGAGCGCTACGCCGCTGACAACGGCGTACTGCCCATGCCCGAGGGCTACGAGCCGCGCCACCAGGTGATGATCAACTCGCTTTTTAACGTGTATCTGCCGCGCCTGTGGCTGCCCGGCGTGGCGCTGATCGCAGCGCTGGGTGCGCTGCTGTGGCGGCGCGTGCGCAGGCGGAGCAAGTGAGCGCTGGCGGCTATTTCGACAGCCCCTGGCCGGCCGAGGACGGCGGCGCGCAACGCCTGCAGACCCCCCGAGGTGGTGCCGGTTTGCGTTTGCGCCGGGGCGAAACCCTGGGCTGCGTGACGCGCACCACCTGGCTCTCGACCATGACGGTGCTGGGGGAGCCGGGCGAAGTCTATCTGCTCACCCACTCGGCGCTACGCTCCCACCTGGGCTTGCCCACCACCGCCTGTGTCGAGCGCATCGACCCACGCACGCTGGCAACGCAGGCACGCTCCCCACGCCTGTCCGGTGGCCCGATGTGGCCTGGTGGCATGGCCGTGCACCGCAATGGCGACCTGTACGTGGTGTACGGGCGCTACCTGCACCGCCTCAATGTGGAATGCGAACTGCGCGCGAGTTTGAAGTTGCCGCTGGGCGAGCCCTACAACTCATTCGTCGTGCTCGACAACGGCCTGATCGTCACCAAAAACCTGTCCGAAACAACGCCTGCGCGTCTGTCCGTGATCGAGCCCGAAAGCTGCACCGCGTGCTGTGTGGATACGGTTTGCCCGGAACCCTCGGTAGCGCGCCTGAGTGCGCTGGGCAACACGGTCTATGTGGTGGGGGTGCGCTCGATTTTTCGCTACCACTGGAACCAGGAACTGCAGCGCCTGGTGCTCGACACCGGTTGGCGCTTTGACTATGTTGGCACCAGCGCGCAAAGCTTTGGTTGGGACGTGGTGCTCGATGGAGTGAATGCCTGGTTCATGGACAACGGCAAGCACCGCTACCGCTACAAGATGCTGGGCGCGGGCGTGAGCAAGAGTGCCAACCGCTTGATCAGGGTGTCGCTGCAGGACGCTGCCGACCACGCGCTGCTGCCCATCAGCGCTCTGGCCGGGGGCAGCGTGACCAATCCGCCGCTGGTGGACGTGCGACGCAGTATCGTGCTGGCCTACGACTCGGCCAACGCCTATGTGCGCGCCTGGCGCTTTGACGCGGACGCGCGCAGCATGCAGCCGCTGTGGGAGAAAGGTGGCTTTGCCTGTGCCAGCCACATGATTGTCTATCCCGACAGCGGCGAAGTCGTCATCAACGACTACCGGCGCTGGGGCGAAGAGGTAGTGGTGCTTGCGCTCGAAAGCGGATTGGAACTGGGGCGCGTGCGCACCGGCGGCATCATGCAGGGCGTGGTTTTTCCATCGGTCGGCTGGGGGCGCGATGTGTACTGGTCGTCCATGGGTCGTCTGGCGCGGGTGTTTGTGCAATGAGCGCCGCGCATTGGGTCCGGTTGAATCCGCAAAGGCGTGCGCGCCAAGGAGTTTGAATACCATGAAGTTACGCAAATCGATCACCGCCGCCGCCGTTGTGCTGCTGGTTGCTGCGGGTGCGGCGTATGTGTTTCGCGCGCAGTTGGCCATGGCAGTGGCCATGCGCGTTGCGGCGCAGAAGCTCGGTGCTGACGGTGCGGCCACGCTGCCCGACGGACTGCATGTGGGGCTGTGCGGAGCGGGCTCGCCGTTTCCCGACGAAAAGCGCGGTGGCCCGTGCACGCTGGTGATTGCTGGCAAGCGCCAGTTTGTGTTTGATGCCGGAAGCGGTGCTTCACGCAACATCGGCAAGATGGGATTCAACCAAGGCGCGGTGGACGCCATTTTTCTGTCGCACTTCCATTCCGACCACATTGACGGCCTGGGCGAACTGATGCTGCAGCGCTGGGTGAGCAACTCCAACCGCGAGCCGGTGCCGGTGTATGGCCCGCCGGGCGTCGAGCGGGTGCTGATGGGCTTCATGATGGCCTACGGGCAAGACCAGCACTACCGCGTGGCGCACCACGGCGACGCCACCGTACCGGCCAGCGGCTTTGGCGGTCGGGCGATGCCGTTTGCGGTGGAACCCACCGGGCACACCGTGGTGTTCAAGGAGGGCGACCTGGAAATTGACGCGTTCCAGGTGGACCACTCACCGGTGCATCCGGCGGTGGGTTTTCGCATCAGCTACAAGGATCGCACGCTAGTGCTCAGCGGCGACACCAAGAAGTCCGCCGCCGTGCAGCGCGAAGCCCAGGGCGTGGATCTGTTGGTGCACGAGGCGCTCTCGATCCCTCTGGTGCAGGGCTTGCAAAGCGTTGCCGGACAGGTCGGCCGGGCCAACTTGCAGAAGATCTTTGGCGACATCATCGACTACCACGCCACACCCGAGCAGGCCGCTCAAACCGCGCGCGATGCCAAGGTCGGCTACCTGCTGCTCAACCACATCGTGCCCACGCTGCCCGGCCTGCCAGGGCTGGAGAAGGCGTTTGTGGGTGATGCCGCTTCCATCTATGGCGGCACGATCCAAGTCGGCGCCGATGGCGACTTTGTCAGCCTGCCGGTGGGCTCCAAAGCAATCAACGTCAGCCGCCGTTTTTAAGCAGGAGACTTCATGCGCACGCTCCCCCAAGTTGGCAAAGTTCTGCGTACCCCCGACGCGCGCTTTGGCCAGATCACCGATTTCCCCTACACGCCGCACTACGTCGAGCTGGGTGGCTTGCGCATCGCCTACATTGACGAGGGGCCGCGCGACGCTGCGCCGGTGCTGTTGATGCATGGCGAGCCAACCTGGTCGTACCTGTACCGCAAGATGATTCCGGTGCTGCTCGCAGCGGGCCACCGCGTGCTTGCCCCCGATTTGGTGGGCTTTGGCCGCAGCGACAAGCCCGCAGGGCGCGATGATTACTCCTACTTCAACCACGTGCAGTGGATGAGCGCCTGGATGGAGGCGCTGGAGTTGCAACACATCACGCTGTTTTGCCAGGACTGGGGCTCGCTCATCGGATTGCGCATGGCAGCCGAGTCGCCGCAGCGGTTTGACCGCGTCGTGCTGGCCAACGGCGGCCTGCCCACCGGCACCGACGAGATTCCCAAGGCCTTCAAAATTTGGCGCGCATTCTCGCGCTACAGTCCCTGGTTTCCGATTGGGCGCATCGTCAAATCGGGCTGCGCGCTGGGGCTGGAACCGCACGCGGTGGCGGCCTACGATGCACCGTTTCCATCGCGCAGTTATCGCATTGCCGCGCGCTTGTTTCCCAGCTTTGTGCCGATCACACCCGACAACCCCGAGCGCGCGAACAACGAGGCCGCGTGGGAGGTGTTCAAGCGCTGGGACAAGCCCTTTCTCACGCTGTTTAGCAACCGCGACCCGGTGACACGCGGAGGCGCCAAGATGTTTCAGAAGCTGGTTCCCGGTGCGGCCAACCAGCCGCACGCCATCACGCGCGGCGCGGGCCACTTCCTGCAAGAAGACAAGGGCGAGGAAGTGGCGCAGGCGATCTGTGCGTTCATTCAAGGAACTCCCACGCCATGAAGCCCTTCGTTTTGTACGGCTGGCACTTGTCGTACTTTTCCGGCAAGGCGCGCTGTTACTTGCAGTACAAGGGCGTCGAGTTTGTCGACCAGCCAGTCAATCTCTACACGCTGATGCGCACCATCAAGCGCAAGACCGGCGTGGTCGTGATGCCGGTGCTGCGCACACCCGAAGACGAGTGGATTCAGGACACCAGCGTCATCATCGACCGCATGGAGGCGCGCTTTCCCGAGCGGCCGGTGCTGCCTGCCACGCCGGTGCAGCGCTTTGCCGCCTACGTGATGGAGGCCTGGGGTGACGAGTGGTGGATTCCGATGGCGATGCACACGCGCTGGAATTACCCCGAAAACTACGCCCTGTTTGAGCGCGAAGGTGGCGCTGCCTTGCTGCCAGGCTTTCCCGGTTTTGTGCAGCGCCGTGCCGTGGCCATTGCTGCCAAGGCAATGCGCTCCAAGCTCGATGCGGTGGGAGCGCGCCCCGCGCAGTTTGCAATGCTCAACGCTTGGCTGCACGACATGCTGGATTTGCTGGACGCGCATTTTTCCTGCCAGCCTTACCTGCTGGGAGAGCGCCCCACACTGGCCGACTTCGCCCTGGTGGGCAGCATGTACGGACACCTGGGGCGCGACCCCTGGCCCGCGCGTGAAATGGTGGCACCACGCAAGCACCTGCGCGCCTGGATTGACCGCATGGCCGCCGCACCGACGCAAGCCGCCCAGAGCGGCGCGCTGTTGCCGCACGACGCGATTGCGCCCACGCTGCAGGCAGTGTTTGCGCGC